>JAHIVV010000005.1 GCA_018816525.1 Elusimicrobiota bacterium | reverse complement strand
CTACTCTCAGAAGGGAGCCTTTGTCTTCATTGCCGGACTCATATTTCATTTTTACAAGCTCATAGTTTTGTTTTCTTCTTTCAAGTATTTTTTGACTCAAGTTTACTGAGTCCTGCGCCAATAAAAGGTTGATGAAACCTTTTTTCAAGTTAAAAACAAGGTCTGAGACAGTTCTTTGGTAACTCAATTCTTCAATTTCAAGCCCAATTTTTTTTGATTGTAAATCAGAATAGTCTGCCAGGCCGGAAAAGAGGGATAATCTTCCTGAAACACCCATTGAATAACTTTCCCTGGCGCTTGTGGTGTCCGAGCCGGAGCGGCCGGTGCTGGCGGAAGCGGAAATTTGAGGCATGAAATTTGAATATGCTATGGAAAGCTGGTATTGCGCCTGTTTTAGTGATTCCTGGGCTTTTACCAACCCCTGGTTTTTCTGTTTCGCTTCCTTTAATACATCCTGCCAGGTTAAGTCTGCGGCAAAAACATTTATGGTAAACATCTGTATCAACAACAAAACAGCTATAACTGATTTCTTCATATTTTTCTCCGGTTAAAATACGGGCTTGTAAGTATTAGACCGGTTTGCTCCCCAAAAGGTTACAATCTGTCCAGTTCGGTGAATTCAAGGAACCTCTACCACCTAAACTTGAAGCGCCATTTTGGCACTTCAAGTTATCAAGCTCTAATTTTGTTACTTGGGTGATTTCCACCATAGTCAAAAATACTCGCGAGTAAATTTGACTTATGTCAAAAATACTAGTAAATTAAGCAGGCAAGGTTTTTGATTTTACTGTAACCTTTTAAGGTACTTAGGGGTCTAATGGATAGAAGCAAAGATAACTTGAAGAACGAGGATTTTAGGCTGGTAGAAGCATTCAAAAACAATGACCAGCAGGCGTTTGAGCAATTGGTTTCCAAATATAAGTCAAATGTGTTTAAAACTATATATTCGGTTATCGGCAATCAGCAGGAAGCGGACGATATTGCACAGGAAGTTTTCTTAAAAGTTTATTCTTATCTCGGCTCTTTCAAATTCCAGTCCGCTTTAAGCACCTGGCTTTACAGGATTACTTATAACGAAACGATTGATTACATAAAAAAACACAAAAACCGGTTCGTTTCGCTGGATAAGGAAATAAATGAGGGCGAGGTTTTAACAGTCGGCGATCTTTTGCATGACACCGGGCTGAGCGTTGAAAACCAGATGCTGGTAAAAGAAGTCCAGTCCAGAGTCCGAAGTACCATAAGCTCTTTGCCAAAAAAATACGACATGGTTTTAACAATGGTGGATTTAAACAATTTGTCTTATAACGAAGCGGCCGAAATTATGAATATCTCGGTAAATAAATTAAAAGTTTGGCTTTTCCGGGCGCACAAAATGCTTATGAACAAAATAGGTGGCTTATGAACTACAAAAATTGGGAAAAATTAAAAGAAATCATTTCTTACAAAACTGCTGCTGAAAGTAAAGAAAACGTTGAACCTTTGCCTTTTTTTGAAACAAGGCTGATGAATAAAATAAAGGAAAAGGCTTCAGCACGGTTTTCTTACGAAGACTTCATCGCAACTGCCAGGCAGGCGCTCTACGCCGGATCCTGTCTGCTTGTTTTATCTGCCGGGTTATTCCTGTTTAACAACTATTCTGCGGCCACAGCAAACAAAAATCTTACTACAGAAGACTATCTGCTTCAAAATACAGTAAATAACCTGGAGAAAAAAATATTTATTGAATCAAATATATCTGAAGACGATATTATCTCTTTGGCGCTAAACACAGGAGGGCCGGAAAATGATTAAATCCAAAAGAGTAGGGCTTATTTTTGCGGCAGCTATCTTTCTTGTCGGGCTGGTCTGCGGTATGTTTATGGACAGAATATTTATGTTTCGTAGAATGTTTCCTTTTCCTATGAAAATGAATCAAAAACAGGAAGACCGGATGGCAAACCGTATGATGAACGGTTTGAGCAGGCGCCTGGCTTTAACCGAAGAACAAAAGAATAAGCTGACTCCTATTTTTAAACAGCATAAGGAAGAGATGGACGCTTTGGCCAAGACTATCAGGCCAAAATTTGAAGCATTAAAAAATAAAATGAATACGGAAATAAAAAGCATTTTAAGTGACGAGCAAAAGAACAAGTTTGAAAAAATGTTTAAGGGAAAAGATTCACAGCATAAAATGCACGAAGGCCCGAAAAAACACGATTTTTAAAAACCCTTGTAAAATTTGTTAAAAATTCAAAAAGACAGCTTTTTAAAAAGCTGTCTTTTTTTATTGTAAGGTTTTTCGAATTTTTGCGTTATATAGGTATCGATTTATCAGCCAATTCAACACAATGATAAAGGAGGAGTATGAAAAACATTTTTAAATTTTTTATTGGTTGCCTTTTTTTAATTATGCCAATGATAGTGTCAGCGCAGCAGGCTCAGTTGCCCAGGACAAAAGTTGACGGTTATGTACAGCTACAGTATGATGTATTTCCGGATGCGGTTCCGGATATTATTCTGAAAATGGCAGAAAATCAACATTGAGAAGGAAGTTTGGCGCAGAAACAAGATATGATTTCGGTTCGGGTGTAACAAGCGGCTTTGTTCAAGCAGAATACATCAAGGCGACGGAACAGGCTGTTGATAAGGACGGATATTATACAAGCAAAGGAGCTCTAATAGAAGCTTTGTCAGACAAAAATGTCCAGAATGCTATTGCTCTCAGCGCGTACACAACTACTATTGCTACCGTAATCGCATTATTATTTGCAATACCTACCGGATATGCATTAGCCAGATGGAATTTCAGGGGCTCGTGGTTAATAGATGCTTTGTTGATAGTGCCGGTGATCATGGCGCCTATGTCTCTTGGGGTTGCTCTTTTATTGATGTTTCGCACAGGGCAGGCCAATGGATTGAAAATAACGTCATGCGTTTTGTTTTTGAATTGCCCGGCATGATTTTGGCGCAATTCTTTTTGGCGTATGCTCTGGCTGTGTTGGTTATAAAAACAACTTTCGCCGGTATTGATATCCGGTTAGAACAGGTGGCGCGATTTTTAGGGTGTACGCCGTGGAAAGTTTTCTGGCATGTATCTTTACCCCTGGCGAGAAACGGTATAATAGCGGCATTTATACTTGCCTGGGCGCGTGCCGTAGGCGATTTCGGTTCAACTTCAACTATTGCCGGGGCTGTAAGAGGTAAAACTGAAACTATGCCTATCAGTATTTACCTGAACCTGGCAACTGTCAGCCTTGACAGGGCTGTCGTTTTAAGCGTTATATTAACATTGATGACTATTGCCGCGCTTGTAACTATCTGCTTATTATTAGAAAAACGTTCATGATAGAAGTATACAATCTTGTTGCCAAGTATGGTAATTTCACTTTAAAAGAAATCAATCTTTCTATCGGAAATAGTGAGTGTTTTGTCCTTATCGGGCCGACAGGCGCAGGAAAAACATTGTTTCTTGAGACATTGCTGGGTATCAAGCCCCTGTTTAAAGGCCGGATTTTTTCCAACGGTAAGGATATTACAAAAATCCCTCCTGAAGAGCGCAGTTTTTCTTATCTTCCTCAAGACCTCGCTTTGTTTCCTCATTTGGATGTAAAGGATAACATAGGTTTCGGCCTGAAAATAAAGGGGTTACCTCCACGCGAGATCAGCGATAAAATTTCATCAATTGCAAAAATGCTTAAGATTGGGCATTTGCTTGATAGAAAAAATATACGCAGTTTAAGCGGCGGCGAGAAACAACGTGTTGCGCTTGCAAGAGCCCTAGTTATTGATTCCAAAACCCTTTTTCTTGACGAACCGTTCGGCGCGCTGGATACAGCGGCCCGGTATGAATTGCTTACGGAATTCAAAGCTCTTCAAGAACGTCTAGGTATTACTGTTATCCTTGTGACTCATGATTTAAACGAAGCGACTTTCCTGGCTGACAGAATGGCCGTTATCATGAACGGCGAGATAAAACAGTACGGTATACCTGAAGAAGTTTACGCACAACCTGAAAGTGACGAAGTTGCAAAATTCTTAATGGTTGGAAAATTATTCCCAAATAAAACTGATTTGAACCCGTTATTATGGAAAAAACCGAGAAAAATAAAAATGGATTGACCGGCAAGATTATGATAACCGCTATCGTTGTATTTTTAATCTTAGCGGCTATAATTTTATTTAACCGGCCACGCAACCGCCAACGGAAACATCTCCGGGTAATGGCAGCGGTTATATTAAAAAATAGTTTTAGTGCTATCGCAAAAGAATTTGAGGAAAAGTATCCTGATGTAGAAGTGCTATTGGAAACCCAGCCGAGTGTAGTTATCACCAGGCTGGCGCCCTTGCGTAATTGTGACGTTTTGGCAGTTGTTGACAGCCGCCTTATCGAAAAAATGCTTGCACCCAAGAAAGCTTCGTGGGCAGTGAAATTTGCATGCACGGAAATGGTCTTAGTTTATAGCGGCAAGAGTAAATATAAAGATAAAATTAGCGCAGACAATTGGTACGATATTATCCTGCAAAAAGATGTTAAATACGGTTATTCAGACCCAACACTTAATCCCGCCGGTTATTTTACGCTGTTATGCTGGAAAATGGCCGAGGATTACTATTTCAAAAATAAAAACCGTAAACTTTACAATGAGCTTGTAAATAATTGCCCTAAAAATAATGTTATCTATGACCCTCCAACTTTGTTATCCGTATTGCAGACGCCCGGCGCCCTGGATTACGCTTTTGTGCCAAGGCCCCACGCAGAAGATTTGAGTTTACCCTATATAAAGCTCCCTAAAGAGATTAATTGCGGCTATCCTCCATTAGAAAAACATTATAACAAGTATCAAATCGATGTTCCGAATTATCGCGGCGGGACTGAGACAATAAGTGGTTCTTATATGGATATTTCCATTACCATACCAAATGAGGCTGTAAATAAAGATATTTCAGAACTGTTTGTTAAGTTTGTTTTGTCCAAGAAAGTGGAAAAAATACTATCAGATTCGGGTTTTCATATAATAAAACCGCCGGTTATTCCGAACTGGTGCACAGAAGTTCCTGATTTTTTTAAATCCTAAAGAGGCGAGGTAAAACATTCATGAAAAGTAAAATCTTATTTTTGGTACTTTTTGGAGTTGTTAGTTTTTTTCTTAGCGCTGGTTTTGTATTTGCGCAAGAAGTTGGTGTTGCCGAAGATGGTTCTATAAACATGACTATTACAGCAACCCGCAGGCCGCACATACTCAAGGATACGCCTGTAACAACAAATTTAATCACAAACAAGGAAATACAATCATCCGGAGTCACTAACGCCGCTGATGCCCTCAGGCTTGTACCGGGCCTTGATGCATCGGGAGGCGCCCCTTTTGGCGCTGCATTGAGGACTGTAGGGCAACTGCGGGGTCTGCCATCTCAATATACGCTTATTTTGATTGACGGCAAAAAAGCAAAAAGCGAACACATGAACACGGGCACAAATATTGCGATCATTCCGGCAAGTTTAATAGAAAGGGTTGAAATTGTTAAAGGCGCCGGTTCAGCCATGTACGGAAGCGACGCTTTTGGCGGAGTTGTAAATATAATAACAAAACCCGCGCCGGATAAACTGTTATTGGAATCACGGTTAGCTTGCGGGAGCCTGGAAACAAAAAATATTAATATAAATATAGGAAATACTTTGAATAAATTCGGATACGTAACCGGCGTTAATGCAACTGAAAGCAATGGAATTTGCTTTTAAATTGACTTAAATCCTCCAAAAGTATATAATTCCTTTTGTGAAACGGATAAAATTCGGACAGAATTATTTAGTTGATAAAAAAATTGCGGAAAATATTGTTGATTGCGCTCAATTAACGCCTGAAGATACCGTAATTGAAATAGGCCCCGGCCAGGGCGTGCTTACAGAACTTATTGCACCCAAGGTAAGCAAACTTATCTGTGTTGAAATAGACCCTGAACTTGTTGTAAAACTAAAAAACAGTTTTAAAAATCAAAAAAATACTGAAATTGTACATGCCGATTTCTTAAACTGGACTCTTCCGGGCTCAGCTGCCAAAGTCTCAAAGTACAAATTAATATCAAACCTCCCCTATTACATAACTTCACCCATATTGAGGAAGACATTGGCGGCTGAGGGCTGGTCCTGGGCCGTTTTTATGGTCCAAAAAGAGGTCGGAGAGAGAATCCTGGCTGATTTGGGCACCAGGCATTACGGGGTTCTTACGTTGATCGTCAAATATTACTCTGCCATAGAAAAGGGGTTTGATGTTGACAAGTCCTGCTTTAAACCGGTTCCGGAAGTAGATTCAACCGTACTAAAATTCACCCGGAAAACCCTTAACCAAAACCAACTGTTGATTTCGGAAAAACTCTTTTTCAGGGTAATCAAAGCGGCTTTCTCGCAACGCAGAAAAACTGTGCTCAATTCAATGAGCGCAGGCCTAAACCTCCCAAAAGAGGTTATAACTGAAATCCTTTCAAAAAACGGGATAGACCCTTCAATCAGGCCTGAACGTATTTGCCTGGACAAATTTATTTCTTTGGCTATTGACTTAAAAAGCATTATTTGATAGAATGGTGTCCGACCCGCATAATATAGTAAAACTTGGTAAAATAATACCAAAATATAGCATTAATCAAGCATCTGGGCAACTTATCCACACCTGTTGATAACTATGTGGATAAGTTTGGCAAAAAACAGGGAAATCGATGGAAATCAATCTAATTTGGGAAAAAATCACGGAATTTCTTAAAAAACAGCTAAGCCAGGAATCCTATGATTTGTGGATAAAACCGTTATCTCCTATTTCACTTGAAGAAAACAAGTTCACAATTCAGGTTCCAAACAAGTTCTTTTCAAACTGGATTAAACTGCACCATAAAGAAAATATAGAAAATATGATTGCAGAACTTTCGGGTATTAAAAAAATTGACCTGGCATTTAAACACATGCATGACCTGGATTTGCTTTTGAAAAAAACTGAAAAAGAAGAACCCCAGCAGGAATCCCAGGATGCTGACGAACTGCTGGAAACATCTTTCAACCCGAAATATTCCTTCGAGAATTTCATAGAAGGCCCTTCAAACCGCTTCGCGAAAGCCGCCTGCTTTGCAGCAGCCAATAATCCGGGCAAAGAATACAACCCGATCTTTCTTTACGGCGGCGTGGGACTGGGAAAAACTCATTTACTGCATTCCATCGGAAATAAGATCTTAAAAAACAACAATAAAGCAAAAGTTTTATATATAACCGCGGAAAAATTCATAAATGAATTCATAGAATCCCTGACTTACCAGAAACCCGCAAGTTTCAGGAACAAATTCCGCAACCTGGACTGCCTGCTTATCGACGATATCCAGTTTTTAACGGAAAAACAGCGCTCCCAGGAAGAGTTTTTTAATACTTTCAACGCGCTTTATGATTTCAGGAAACAAATACTGATTACCAGCGACCGGCCTCCGAAAGAATTGCAGAATCTTGAAGAACGTTTAATCAGCAGGTTCGAATGGGGCGTAATTGCGGATGTAAAACCGCCGGATTTGGAAACAAGAATCGCCATTTTGCGTAAAAAAGCCGAAGGCGAAAAAATTTATGTGCCGGACGATGTCATTTTATTCCTGGCAAGCCAGATAAAATCAAATATCCGCAAACTTGAAGGTTCCCTTATAAGAATAGTTGCATTTTCATCCCTTACCGGCACACCCTTAACGGTAGATACCGCAAAAGAAATATTGAGCGATATTATAAGGCGCGAAGAAATACAAAAAACGGTAACTATAGAAAAAATACAGAAAGTTGTTGCAAGGCATTATCACCTGGACCTTAAAGATATGCGTTCTAAAAAGCGCACTGATGAAGTAGCCTTCCCAAGGCAGACAGCCATGTACCTGGCGCGTTCGTTAACAGAACGTTCAACAATAGAAATAGGCGAGGCTTTCGGCGGCAAGGATCATACAACCGTTTTGCATGCCTGGAATAAGATAAAAACATTGATAAATACGGATCCGTTCTTTGCGGCAAATATAAATAAACTTGTGGAAGATGTTAAAAGAGAGGAAGACTAATTTTTTGTTAGTAACATGTTAGTTACTTCCTTTGTATGTTAGCGTACTTGGTGGATTGGGTTTTGGGCTGATAACATCATAGGTTTATTAACTTGATATTAGACTTTAAGTTTTCGTTTATAATCACACTATATCGACGGTTTATAACGAAAACCATAATTTTTGCACAGAATTCACAGTACTATTACTAGGAGGACTAATACATATGTATATTAAAGTAAGCAAGGAAAACCTGTTAAGAGGCATTCAAATTGTGGAAACCGCTGTTTCTTCAAAAACTACATTGCCGGTTTTATCCAATTTTTTAGTTGAAGCAGTTCAAGATAAAAATTCAGATGATTCAGGTGAAATTAAACTTGTTTCAACTGACCTTGAAATAGCTGTAAGCTGTTATATCCAGGGGAAAATAAAGATCGCCGGTGGAATAACGATACCCGCAAAGAGGTTTGGAAATATTATCAGAGAATTACCTGAACAGGAAATAGAAATTAAAACAGACGACAAAAATCAGATAGATATAAAGGCCGGAAAATCACATTTTGTTTTATCCGGAACACAGAAAGAAGATTTTCCCGCATTGCCAGAATTTTCAGATGAAAAAGCGATGGTAATTGAAACAAAACTTTTAAAAGAAATTATTAAAAAAACTTCATTTGCTATTTCAACGGATGAAACCAGGTATGTTTTGACAGGCCTGTATTTTATTATCGAGCCCGGTGTTATCAGGACGGTAGCTACTGATGGGCGCAGATTGGCGTATATTTGTAGAAAAGGCATTACAAACAAAACTTCAATGAAAGCAATTATACCGAATAAAGCGATTAATGAAGTTTCACGCCTTTTTTCAATAGAAGAAGACGAAAATGTAAAAATAAGCATCACAGAAAACCAGGCATCGTTCAAGATAAAGGACATTACGTTAATTTCCCGCCTGGTGGACGGTGAATTCCCTAATTACGAACAGGTGATACCTAAAAAATATCAGCACAAAATACAGATTGAATCAAAAATACTTCTCAGCGCGACAAAACAGATTTCTCTTTTAACTCAGGAAAAAGGCGGAGCCGTGAAATTCGCTTACGGTAAAAATGCGCTCAGAATTTCCGCCCAGGTCCAGGGGCTGGGCAGCGGCGAAGTAGATATGGATATCGCTTATACGGGCCCCAGCATCGAAATAGCGTTTAACCCTTCTTACGTTATAGATATTTTAAAAAACATTAACGAAGATAAAGTAGAATTTCAGATAAACGGTCCGATCGATGCCTGCGTATTGAAGAGCATTAACGATGAAGATTACATCTGTGTAGTAATGCCTATGAGGGTCTAGGCCCAGGAGGTCTAGCGTGTTTACGCCTGCCAGCGAGATAGTAAAAAAATTACTGGAAAGCTACGGGATTAAAGAAGAAAATTACGCTCTTTACGACATCTGGAACAAAGAGCTGGGCAAACTTTCAAAGAAAATAAGAATGATCGGGATAAGCGGAGACACAATACTCGTTCAAACCGACCATCCGGCTTACAAGCAGGAAGTCCGCATAAGAAAAAAAGAGTTTATTAAAAAAATAAACGGCCATTTCGGGCATGAAATGGTAAAAGAAATCAAATTTATTTGAGGAGTTTATGGAAGAAAAAGACAAATATGATTCCAGTAAAATTCAGGTTCTGGAAGGGCTTGAAGCTGTAAGGCGCAGGCCTGCTATGTACATCGGTTCCACGGGGCTTCCGGGCCTGCATCACCTTGTCTACGAGGTTGTAGACAACTCGATAGACGAAGTTCTTGCAGGTTTCTGTAAAAATATCGACGTAATAATACACCAGGATAATTCAGTAACCGTTATTGACGACGGCCGCGGTATTCCCGTAGACCCGATGAAGGAAGTAAAAGACCCGAAGCTAAAAGGCAAATCAGCCCTTGAAGTGGTTCTTACGGTCCTGCACGCCGGCGGAAAATTCGACAGAAAAGCTTACACGGTCAGCGGCGGGCTTCATGGCGTGGGCGTATCGGTTGTAAACGCGCTCTCGGAATATCTTGAAGTTGAAGTTCAGCGCGACGGAAAAATACATACGCAAAAATACACCCGCGGAAAACCTGGCGCGCCCTTAAAAACGGGCGGCAGTACGGATGAAACCGGCACGAAAGTTACCTTCCTGGCGGACAGCGAAATATTTAAAGACTTGAATTTCAATTTTGATACGCTGTCCAACCGCCTGCGCGAGCTTGCTTATTTAAATCCAGGAACAAAAATTTCAATCACGGATGAACGCGACGATAAAGAGCATAATTTCAATTACGAAGGCGGCATTGCAAGTTTCGTAGAATTTTTAAATTCAAATAAGGACGTTTTGCACCCAAAACCGGTATTTTTTTCCAAGACCAAGGATGATATTAAAGCTGACGTAGCGATACAGTATAATGACGGTTACAGCGAACAGATTTACGCCTTTGCCAATAATATCAATACCATTGAGGGCGGAACGCATCTTTCGGGTTTTCGTTCTGCGCTGACCAGGGTTATAAATGATTATGCAAAAAATCACCAGCTGATAAAAAATGAAGCTTTTTCAATAACCGGCGACGATGTCCGCGAAGGCCTGACCTGCGTTATATCGATAAAAATTCCAAATCCCCAGTTTGAAGGCCAGACAAAAACAAAATTGGGAAATTCGGATGTTGAAGGCATAATGAAATCGCTTGTCGGCGATGCGCTGGGTTCATTTTTTGAGGAAAATCCTTCCGTCTCAAATAAAATAGTAGAAAAAGTTATCAATGCCGCGCAGGCGCGCGAAGCAGCGCGCAAGGCGCGCGAGCTAACCCGCAGAAAAGGAGCGCTGGACAGCGCGTCCCTGCCGGGGAAACTTGCCGATTGTTCGGAAAGAAACCCTGAAAAATCAGAAATATTTCTGGTAGAAGGCGATTCCGCAGGCGGTTCGGCAAAACAGGGCCGCAACAGGGTATTTCAGGCGATCCTGCCCTTAAAAGGCAAAATTATAAACGTTGAAAAAGCGCAGCTGGTGAAAGTATTATCCAACGACGAAATAAGAACTCTCATAACTGCCATTGGCGCCGGAATAGGAAAAGATGAATTTGATATAAACAAAGTCAGGTACCATAAGGTAATAATAATGACTGATGCCGATGTTGACGGCGCGCATATCCGCACACTGCTTTTAACGTTTTTCTACAGGCAGATGAAAGTATTGATAGACAACGGGTATATTTATATCGCCCAGCCGCCGCTCTACAAAATTAAAAAGGATAAAAAAGAACTCTATATTGATACCGAAGAACAATTGGAAAAAATCCTTCTGGAGCAGGTTGTAGACAAGGTCGTTTTATCGCAGGTTGCGGGCAAAAAAACCTGGGAAGAAAAAGAGCTGTTAGTGCTTTTCAAGGACCTGAACGAACTCGATATTTTGCTTAAAAAACTTAAAAAGAAAAAAATTCTCTGGGCCGATTACCTTGCTTTCAGGAAAAAAGATAAAATTCCCTTGTTCAGGGTTGAAACGGAAGAAGAAGTTGTTTTCATTTACAGCGACAAAGAATGGAAACAGTTCAAAGAAGATTACCTTGAAAAAAACAAGGGCCTTACGGAAGGCGACCTGGACAGAAAATTTAGGAATTTGTGGGAACTTACCCGCGCGGACGTGCTTATTAAAAAACTTGAAGCCTCCGGTTTTGAATTGAACAATTATGACACTCCTGCGGAAAAACCCGTTTACAGGATAAAGACGTCAGAAAAAGACTCTATTGACGTTTCAAATTTTCAGGCGGTTGTGGAGAAAATAAAAGAAATCGGCATGAGAGGCTTAACCATCCAAAGGTATAAAGGTTTGGGAGAAATGAATCCTGAACAATTATGGGAAACAACGATGGATCCGTTAAGAAGAAAACTTCTCCAGGTAAAACTTGAAGATATAGCGGAAGCGGAAACGATATTTACAACCCTCATGGGAGATAAAGTTGAGCCGCGCAGGCAATTTATTGAAACCCATGCATTGGATGTAAAAAATCTGGACATATAAGGCGGTGAAAAGAGATGATTTTATGGATAATTAGAGCACTCGTAGTTTTGTTAGGCCCCGTTATTGGTTATTTTCAAATATCGCGGGATTTTAAAGGCGCCCTTATCGGGTTTGTAATTTTTGCCGTAATAATAGGCATAGAACTGCTTGTCGGGAAAGTGCCTTTGGATACGCTGGTTGCCTCCGGTATAGGAATAATCCTCGGGTTCGTAGTGGGTTATTTAATTGAATATGGATTGATTTCACTCGGCAATGAAAGGCTGATTGAGCTGATGAGCAAATATTCGCTGATTGTAAAGTCATCATTTGTTGTTTTAGGGTTTCTGATAGCAATCAGGAAAAAAGAAGAAGTGGACCTGCTTGACAAAAACATATTAAAAACCGGCGCAAAAACGAGCGGTGAAAAAGTTAAAATTCTTGATACCAGCGCGATTATCGACGGCAGAATAGCCGATGTTAGTGAAACCAGGTTCCTGGAAGGGCCGATGATTATACCGAATTTCGTCCTGGCTGAACTGCATAAACTTGCTGATTCGTCCGATTCAAACAAGCGCGTGCGCGCCCGCAGGGGATTGGAAATTATGCGCAAGCTTCAGGATGAACCTAACATGTCTGTTAAAGTTTACGACAAAGATTACCCGGAAATTAAAGAAGTTGATACCAAGCTTGTTATTTTGGCAAAAGAAATCGGCGGTACAATTCTTACGACAGATTTCAACCTGAACAAGATTGCGTCACTGCAGGGTGTAATTGTTTTAAATATCAATGACCTGGCAAATTCGCTTAAACCGATTTACCTGCCCGGCGAAACCATGAATATGTTTGTTGTCAAAGAGGGTAAAGAGCACGACCAAGGCATAGGATACCTTGACGACGGCACCATGATAGTTGTTGAAGACGGCAGAAAACACATAGGCAAAAAAGTTGATGTTATCGTTACATCTGCATTGCAGACCTCTGCCGGCAGAATGATATTTACAAAACCGAGATAATGTTTATTTCAACTATAATTGTCGCCGGAGGAAGCGGTAAACGCTTCGGAAGCAAAAAGCAGTATCACAAGCTTTGCGGCAAGCCGGTTGTTCTTTGGGCTGTAGAAAAGTTTATGCAGGTTTCAGATGAAGTAATCCTGATACTGCCGCGGGAAGATATAACTTTTTTCCAAAATAAATGGAAAAAGAAATATCCTTCTTTAAAAATATTCCCGGGCGGCAGGCAGCGCTGGCAGTCTGTGGAAAACGGCCTTAAAAATTTATTGCCGAAGGCGTGCCTGGTAGCTATTCATGACGGAGCCAGGCCTTTAATAAACAAGGCCGACATACAAAACTGCATAAAAGCGGCAAGTAAATTCGGCGCCGCGATTTGCGCCGCGCAGGCATCCGATACAGTAAAAATGTCAGACGGCAAAGATAATATCGATCGGACGCTCAACAGAAAAATAATATTTTTGGCGCAAACGCCGCAGATCTTTAAAAAAGAAATAATTTTGAAAGCGTTTGAACGCTTTCGAGCTTTTGGAAGAAAAAAGCTTTCAAACGCGACAGATGACGCACAAATGGTTGAAGCAATTGGGCAAAAAGTAAAACTCGTTCCCACGACTTCATCCAACATAAAAATAACAACAAAAACCGATATTTTAATTGCAGAGAAACTTTTAAACAAGGGAGTTTTTAGATGGTAAAAGAAAAGGATAACGACAAAGAAAAACTAAAACAGGACCAGCCGAATCTTCTTGAACGCATTGCACCGCGTAACATTGAAGATGAAATGAAAACATCTTACCTGGATTACGCCATGAGCGTAATCGTAGGCAGGGCTCTGCCGGATGTGCGCGACGGGTTTAAACCCGTGCATAGAAGAATTCTTTACGCCATGAAAGAAATGGGATTGAAACATAACCAGGCGTTTAAGAAGAGCGCAAGAGTAGTCGGCGAGGTTTTAGGTAAATACCACCCGCACGGCGATGTAGCTATTTATGATTCCATGGTCCGCATGGCGCAGGAATTCTCTTTGCGTTATCCTCTTGTTGACGGGCAGGGAAACTTCGGTTCAGTCGACGGAGACTCGCCGGCTGCAATGAGATATACGGAAGTCAGGATCAAAAAAGTCGCGGACGAGATGCTGAATGACCTGGATAAAAACACCGTAGATTTCGGCCCGAATTATGACGGCTCTTTAACCGAGCCTCTTTTGCTTCCCGCCAAACTTCCCAATCTGCTGGTAAACGGTTCCAGCGGTATTGCCGTAGGCATGGCTACAAATATTCCTCCGCACAATTTAACGGAAGTTGTTGACGGTATTGTTGCTTATATTGCCAATCCTGAAATAGAAGTTTCCGAGTTGATGAAAATAATAAAGGGCCCGGATTTCCCGACCTGGGGCATTATTTGCGGCAAAGAGGGAATAAAGGATTACTTTGAAACCGGCCGCGGTTCATTTACAATACGCGCAAAAGCGGAAATAGAAGAAATAAAAGGCGGCAGGCAGGCAATTATTGTAAACGAACTGCCCTATCAGGTAAACAAAGCCCAGTTGCTTGAAACAATTGCAGACCTGGTGAAAGATAAAAAAATTGAAGACATTTCCGATATACGCGACGAAAGCGACCGCGACGGCGTGCGCGTCGTTATAGAAGTTAAAAGAGACGGAAACGCAAGCATTGTATTAAACCAGCTTTTTAAGAAAACCCAGCTGGAAACTTCTTTCGGTGTTATCATGCTTTCTATTGTCGGCGGCCAGCCGAAAGTACTGCCGATGAAACAAATGCTGCACTATTATGTTGAACACAGGCGTGAAATAATTGCGCGCCGAACCAGGTTTGAACTTGCGAAAGCCGAAGAGAGAGCCCACATATTGGAAGGTTTGCGCATAGCGATAGATAACCTGGACAGAATAATAAAAATCATCCGCGAGTCAAAGGATACCGAAACCGCCCGCATTGCGTTAATGGAAAAGTTTAAACTTTCAAAAGTGCAGGCCCAGGCGATTCTTGATATGAGGCTGCACCAGCTCACGGGACTGGAAAGAAAAAAACTTGAAGATGAATATCTTGAACTCATAAAAACCATCGAAAAATTGAAATCTATCCTGGCTGATACAAAAAAAGTTATGGCCATAATCCAGCAGGAGTTGAAGGAAATTAAAGAATCTTACGGCGATGAACGCCGCACAAAAATCCAGTCCAAGGTAGTAGAAATGGAAATAGAAGACCTGGTGCAGGAAGAAGACGTTGTTGTTACGCTTTCGCACGCCGGTTATGTAAAAAGAATGCCGGTTTCAGCCTACCGCTCGCAGCGCAGGGGCGGCCGCGGCGTGACCAGTATGACCACCAGGGAAGAGGATTTTGTCGAGGATATATTTATCACCAATACGCACGCTTTCATGCTTTTCTTCACTGATAGAGGAAAAGTCTATACGGTGCGCGTATTTGAAATACCGGAAGGAACAAAAATTGCCAAAGGCAAAGCAATTGTAAATTTGATACAAATAGGGCCTGCAGAAAAAGTGACGGCTGCTTTAACCATCAAATCATTTGAAGAAGAAAAACCATCTTACCTGCTTATGTGCACAAAATCCGGCCTGGTCAAGAAAACAGAATTGAGCGATTATTCCGATATACGCAAAACAGGAATTATCGGCATAAAACTTAATGACGGCGATACTTTAATTGATGTAAAACATATTGAAGTAAAGAGCGAAGCTGTTATAGCAACGAAAAAAGGCCTGGCTATCAGGTTTAAAGAATCCGATATCAGGCCTACGGCCCGCGCTACCCAGGGCGTGCGCGGTGTAAAACTAGGCAAGGACGATGAAGTAATCGGCATGGAAGATATAAACAAAACGGATATCCTGCTTACCGCTACTGAAAATGGGTTTGGAAAAAGGACCGATATATCCAAGTACCGCCTGCAATCGAGAGGCGGAAAAGGCGTAAAAAATATTAAGGCCAATGACCGTAACGGTTCCGTCGTCGGCATAAAGAAAGCAAATGAGGGAGATGATATAATGCTTATTACCTCAAAAGGCATAACCATCAGGCTTCCTGTTGACGGCATATTGGTAAAAAGCAGAAATATACAGGGTGTCAGGCTGGTCCGGCTGGAAGAAGGCGATAAACTTGCCAGCATAGCTCATATAGTAAAAGAAGAAAATGAGGACAGTGAGGACAGCGAGAACGGCGCTGCTGAATAAGCAAAAGCCATTACTAAACATCATTTTTGCAATTAATGCCTTAATCGTTTGCGTATCGGCATTGTTTTTATTTAGCGGTGCAAAATTCATAGCAAGTTACGCAAAGCGCACCCGTCAAGAAGGAAGAAAAACCGCCCGAGCCCCCGGCTGAGAAAAAACCCGCTTTTAAAATTAATTCAACAACTTACCTGCTGGATGATTTCAATTGAAGATTATGTTTAGCCTGAAGCAAAAATAAAAGAATCGCTGAAAGCGATGCCTGAAATTAAACCAAAAATGTAAATCGGAGACATGGGCGAACTTAAGAAAACAGTTTTTTACGATAAACATGCGGCGCTGAAAGCGAATATGGTTGAATTCGGCGGGTGGCGCATGCCTCTGCAGTACGAAAGCGGTATCGTTAATGAGCACCTGCTGACAAGAAAATCCGCCGGGCTTTTTGACGTATCGCACATGGGCAGGTTTGTATTTAAAGGTGCCGGCGCAGTGCCATTTTTACAGCATGTGTTGACTAATAACGCGGCAGCGCTTGAAGTCAGACAGGCCCAGTATACAATTATCCCGAATGAAACCGGCGGAGCAATTGATGACTCTTATCTTTACCGATTTACCGCCGGCGAATACCTTCTTGTAGTAAACGCTTCAAACCTGCAGAAGGACTGGGATTATTTCAAAGAGCAGCTGAAAAAATTCACCGATGTAGAAATGCTTAATAAGTCTGAAGATATTGCAATGATTTCCCTTCAGGGGCCGGAATCGGAAAATATATTGGCCGCTATTTTGGAAAGCGGGCAACTGCCCGGGACGCAAAGAAATTTGTTAAGCATAGTAAACATAAAGGGTTCTGAGATTTTGCTTGCAAGGACCGGTTATACCGGCGAACCGATTTGCTTTGAATTGTTTGTAAAAAGAAACGACGCATTAAAAATATGGGATTTGCTCCTTGAGAGAGGCGCCGCGCCCATCGGGCTGGGCGCCAGGGATACGCTCAGGCTTGAAGCCGGGCTGCCTCTTTACGGCCACGAATTCGGAATTGATATAGAAGGAAAAGAAATTCCCATACTCTCAAGCCCGTTGGTAAAATTTGCGGTAAGAAACGATCTTTTAAAACAAATAACCCCCCCAAGACTGACAAGGTGCATTACGCTGATTGATAAAGGCGTTGCAAGAGCCGGTTATAAAATATTTTTCTCAGGTAAACACGCAGGATATATAACCAGCGGGACCACCGTGCCGTATTATAAGGTTAAAAACAGCAGGCTGGTTGAAGAAAAAATGATGAGGTCTATCGGCCTGGCGCTTGTTGATAATACACTTCGCGAAGGCGATATTGTGGAAGTTGAAGTCCGTGATAAAAAAATAAAAGCAAAAATTGTGCCACGCCATCTGATAACCAATAAGCCGCCCTACGCAATTCCAGTAATATAATTTGAGCTTCAATATTATCTTGACAGCTCTATTGTTTTTAAGCTATAATATAACTATTACCACTAATACTAAGGGGTATAACATATAATATGTTAAATAAACAAGACTTAGAAAAAGCTCTGAATTTATTAGGAAAACGACTAGAACTCGAAAATACTGAACCCTTTGAAATTGTTGTATGTGGCGGATCAGCCCTTATTATCACAGGTTTAATAAACAGAGTATTTACAAAAGATGTTGATTTGATAGGATTTATTTCCAAAACGGATAACGGGGAATTTATTTTTGATGAATATAATAAACTGCCTGAAATTTTTGAAAAAACAGTAAAGCAGGTTGCCTTGGATTTAGGTCTGAGCAATGATTGGTTAAATACCGGGCCCAAAGATTTGGTTAAACAGGGCCTTCCGCAGGGACTGATAAGCAGGCTGCAGCCAAAACAATACGGCTCAAAGCTGATAGTTCATTTTATCAGCAGGATAGACCAGATATATTTTAAAGTTTATGCATCTGTTGATTCAGGGCCCGGCAGGCATGTTGACGATTTGCTTGAATTGAAACCAACAAGCGCAGAAATAGAGGGTGCGGCTAAATGGGCCCTTACCCAGGATCCAAGCGGCAATTTTAAACAAATATTAAAAGATATGCTGGAGAAATTAGGATATGGCCCGGTCGTTAAAAGAATTTAAAAGCTCGTATCTGGAATTAATAAATAACTTTTTGTGGAGACAGTGGTCGGCGCTTGGTGTTGCCGGTTACGCAGAATCCAGGGATAATTGGTTTATTGACCCGGAAGCATTGTTATTGTTTACTTGTTCTTTAGGGCGCTATGATGCCAGGCTTTTTGATGAAATGCTTGATTGGCTTGATGTTAATGGAACCCTGATTAATATACAGAGGCTGAGAAATATTCAGAAAAAAGAGCAGTTTAACAGTGAAAAAGTTTTAAAAGCAATAGCCAGTATTATGTCAAAACGCAGTAAATATTTTAAATGGAAAACATTGGCCTTGTTGAACCGGGAAGAATTAATTAATAAAGAAGAAAATCTTTTTCTAACTAAAGAGGGCAATACCATTGAAAGTTTCGGCACCCCCGATAAAGATTTTCAGGAATACGGTTTAATACGCGGTAAAATTGAATTCCGCGGGCATACTCAGCCGGTTCGTATACTTCAGAATACCGGGCTGCTTATAAAACTTCGCGCTTTATTGGGCGTAAATACCCGCTGCGAAATAATTTTGCATTTATTAACGCATAACAGCGCCCATCCGGCTTTAATTGCAAAGGAAACTTATTATGCTCAAAAAACAATCCAGGACTTATTGGTTGAAATGTCGCATTCGGGCCTGATAAATATCAGCCTGGTTGGGAAAGAAAAACACTATTGGCTGGACAGGGTTAAATGGTTTGATTTTTTAAAAATACAAAATGATTCATTACGGTGGGTAAAATGGCCTGAAATGTTTAAAGCATTGGAAGAAACATGGTTAAAGATAAATGATGATAAACTTTTAAATTATGATTCCTTGCTTTTGTCTTCTGAATTGCGGGTTTTAATGCAAAAAATTAAGCCTAAAATAGAATCAGCCGGATTTTTAGGGACGCTGTCTGATGAAAAACTATTTTTTGGCGAGAATTATACGGAAGTATTTTATAATGATTTAAAGAAACTTTTTGAGTAACTCAATATGAATCCAAACATCATGCAGTTTCCGGAAGTGCGGGTGCTGGAGGCCTCAGCAGGCTCCGGGAAAACCTATGCCCTTGCCAAAAGATATATCCAGCTCTTGCTCAACCCTGACATTAAGCTTGACGACATTCCTATCAGAAGCATCCTCGCCATAACCTTTACCAATAAAGCCACTTTTGAAATGAAGCAGAGAATCATTGAACTTCTTAAAAAAATAGCGCTGGATGATTTTAAAAGCGAAGGCGAAGCAAGGGACATATATTCTTCATTAAACATCGACAAAGAAACCGCAAAGAAAAAAGCCTACACAATAATCAACGATTACATTATTAAAAACTATAATTTCTTCCAGGTCCAGACTATAGACAGTTTTGTGCGGTCCATTATTTCCGGAAGCGCTTTCAAACTTAACCTCTCCTCGGGTTTTCAGATTGAAAAGGATTACGATTCCTATATCCAATACAGCCTGGACAGGTTTGTAGACAAGGCAGGCGAGGACAAAGCGATAAAAGAAGTATTCAGGAAGTTTTTAAAGCAATACCTGATTGTCGAAGAGAAAAGCAGCTGGTTTCCCAAAGACGACATTTATGAAATAGTTAAGTTTCTTTACTCCATAAATAATAAGTACGGCGCATCATTTGCGAGGACAAAAATTGAATCAGCTGACATTACCCCCAAGAAAAAAACAATTATTAAACTGGTAAATGAACTCCATAAAAAGGTTAAAGATACCAAAGGCGCGGATAAAAGATTCTGCACCAGCCTGGAAAAGTTTGTTGAAGAAAACAAAGAGTATTTTGATGTATCAAATATTTCCAGGTATTTTTTCAGGGCAGAAGTTCCTTTTACGAAAGGCAATGTTCCAGGCGAATCAATCGTAAAAACCTGGGATTCGCTCCATAAAAGCTTTGTCGAGCTTGCAGAAATGGAGGCGTATTCCATTTACAATTATTATATAGATATTTTCAGCCTGGTTTTGAAGGATTTTAAAACTGTTTCAAAAAATGACGATGTTGTTTTTCTGGAAGAGCTGAACAACCAGGCAAGATTTTTATTTGACGAAAAGTATATAAGCGTGCCCGAAATTTATTTCCGGCTGGCATCGCGGTTCCGGCACCTGCTTATAGACGAATTTCAGGATACCAGCCGCCTGCAGTGGAAGAATTTGTCCGCTATGGCAGAGGAAATACTCTCAAACGGCGGATCGCTTTTTTATGTCGGTGATAAGAAGCAGGCAATATACAGGTTCCGCGGGGGGGATGTTTCTCTTTTCAACGAAGTTGCGGAGCGGTTTAACATTTTCAACTTAAATAAAGGGACATTATTAAAAAATTACCGGAGCCAGAAAGCGATAGTTGAGTTCAACAATATTATATTTTCACAGGAAAACATTGAAGGGTTCATCCAGGGCCTTAAAGAAAACGAGAAGGATGATATAGAAAAATTTAAAGACAGCGACCTCGTTGATATTTTTAATGTTTTTTCTGATTCAAAGCAGGAATACAAGCAGGGAAATGAAAACGGCTACGTAAGAGTGGAGCAGGTCCCCGGGGGCAATGATAACGAAACAGCGCAAAAACCAGTAACGGGGCTTATTCAGGAATTAAAAAACAGGCAGTATGCTTACGGGGATTTGGCAATCCTTGTCAGGAAAAATTCGGATGTTGAAACCTACACTTCGCTTCTGCTTGAAGTAAATATACCTGTGGAATCGGAAAAAACCCTCAATATAAGAGAAAATTACCTTATTAAAGAACTTATTTCGTTTTTAAAGTTTCTGAAATCGCCTTCAGACAACCTTTTCTTCGCTTCATTTTTGCTTGGCGATATATTTTTAAAAAGCTCAGGGCTTAGAAAATACGATATCCAGGATTTTCTTTTCAGCGTGAGAACTTCAAAATCAAAAGATAAAATAACATACCTTTATAAGGAATTTCAGGGCAAATACAATAAAGTTTGGGATGAACTTATAAGCGAGTTTTTCAAAAATGCAGGGTTAGTGCCGCTTTATGAATTTGTGATAAGTATTTACAGCAAATTCAGTGTTTTGGATAATTTCAGCGAATACCAGGGATTCCTGATGAAATTTCTTGAGCTTATAAAATCATATGAAGAGGAAAGTTCCAGCGTTTCAGATTTTTTAGAGTATTTTGACGGTTTAACCGAAGAAAAAGACCTGTATGTAAACGTTACTAAGGGCGATTCAGTAAAGATTCTTACCATTCACAAAGCAAAAGGGCTGGAATTTCCCGTGGTTATCATCCCGGGCCTGAGCCTTTCTGTAAAAATTGACCCGCAAATCATAGATGCAAAGAAAGAAAAGTTAAACCTGCTCTATATCAAGCAGGCGCATACGGAATTTTCGCCGAAACTCAACGAAATTTACATTGAAGAATACAAAAAAGCGTTTATTGACGAGCTTAACAGCGTTTATGTTGCGCTGACCCGTGCCCAGCAGGAACTTTACATTTTTATTCCTGAAAAGGTGTCGGGAAAAAAGAATAAAGTGAAATATTTATTTTCTTTTGAAGAGCCGAACTTTGAAAAAGGCTCGCCCGCAAGAGCGGTCGAAGAGGTTAAATATGAACAAAAAAAGGACGCAAATAAAGAAGCTGCGAATAAGGAAGCAATTGTTGAAACTATGCCGGTTTCCAGGTATAGCGATTGGATTGAGCTTATAAAAGATGAGTTTGTAGAAGTTTCGCAGGTGACAAACAGGGAAAATATTGAGCGCGGAGAGGTTTTGCACAGTGTTCTTTCTTTTATTGAGAATATAAAAGGACAGAATTTAGAAGAAGTAATCAAGAATGCTCTCGAGAAGACAAAGATGAGGCATCCGGTAATAGATAACCTGCGGGAAATCGGGCAGAAGGTTAAAAAATTACTTGAAAATGAAAAATTCAAAGATTATTTTAACTTGAAAGAAGGAAATGTTTTCGTTGAAAAGGAAATTATTGATGCTTCCGGCAGGACCAGAAGAATAGACCGCCTGGTTGTGCTTGAAAAGCGGGTATATAGCATCGATTACAAAAGCTCAGAATCCCCCGAAACCACCGAGATATATAAGCAACAAATGGAAGAATACATCAGGCTGATAAAAGAAATCTATCCCAACAAAAAAGTAGAAGGGATAATTATTTATTTGGATACTTTAAAAAGCAAAGAAATAGAAATTCAGAATGAATAATCGGGATTGACGCAACTGACTATATTTAGTATAATACGGTCAGTAGACTGACTGTATTTAGTACACATCGACGAAACATCACTAGAGAGGTGCCCCATGTATATACCGCAATACCAATTAAAAAATGTCTCAAAATACCTTAAACCACAAAAAGCGCTTATAATCTACGGCCCAAGGCGTTGCGGCAAGACAACACTACTGAAGGAAATCAGCAAATCACTTAAAACATCCTATCTATTTGTTGATGGTGAAGATATAGGTGTTAAAAATTATCTTTCAAGCCAATCAATTGAAAAACTAAAAAGTTTCATAGGTAAAAACAAAACGCTTATTATTGATGAAGCGCAAAAAATAAAAAACATAGGGCTGAATATTAAATTAATGCTTGATAACATCGAAGATATTAAAGTGATAGCAAGCGGTTCCTCGTCTTTCGACCTGGCAAGAGATATCGGGGAACCTTTGACGGGCAGGAAATTTACTTTGAAACTTTTTCCTTTGGCGCAAATAGAACTTGAAAATGTTCAGACAAAAGCCCAGACAACGGCGCTTTTGGAAGACCGCCTTATTTTCGGTTCCTATCCTGAAGTGGTTATTAATAAAGATCACAGGGCTAATAAGGATTATTTAAGAGAAATTGTGAATTCTTATCTTTATAAGGACATTTTGGAACTTGATGGAGTAAAGCATTCCGAAAAATTAAGCAGGCTTCTCCAATTGCTGGCTTTCCAGATAGGTAAAGAGGTTTCATATACCGAACTCGGGTCAAATCTTTCGATGAGCAAAAATACAGCTGAGCGTTATCTTGATTTGCTGGAAAAATCGTTCGTGATATTCAAACTTTCCGGTTTCAGCAGAAATTTAAGAAAAGAGCTGGTAAAAAATCCGAGATATTACTTCTATGATAACGGAATACGCAATGCTTTGATTAACAATTACAATCCATTATCAATGAGAGATGATATCGGTATGTTGTGGGAAAACTATATAGTTGTCGAAATGATTAAAAAACAGGAATATAAAAGAACTTTTTCAAACAATTATTTCTGGCGGACCTATGATAAGAAAGAAATTGACTTAATTGAAGAAAGAAAAGGCAATTTGTACGGTTATGAAATTAAGTGGCGGGCAGAAAAAGTGAAAGCGCCTAAAGAATGGCTTCAGACTTATAAAAATGCAAAATTTGATGTAATAACGAAGAATAATTATCTGGATTTTATAATATGATAAATCAAAACAAAAGGGGTTAAGATGAAAAATGAATTCAAAGAAGTAAAACCCGGGGTAATAAAGGATAATACTTTTAAGCTCATAGGAAAGGACTGGATGCTGGTTACTGCGGGAAAGATTGATAAATATAATATGATGACTGCCAGCTGGGGCGCTTTAGGAGTTCTCTGGAACAAAAATGTTTGTTTTTGTTTCATACGGCCTACCAGGCATACCTATACATTCATGGAAAGTAATGATTATTTCACTATTTGCCTTTTTGACGAGAAGTACCGCGATATTTTAAATTTCTGCGGTTCAAAATCAGGCAAGGATATTAATAAAATGACAGCGACAAAATTAGCAGCAGTTAAAAGCGATTTGGGGAATGTTTATTTTAGCGAAGCGCGGATAGTAATAGAATGTAAGAAAATTTATT
The DNA here is from genome assembly GCA_018816525.1 of Elusimicrobiota bacterium. NCBI lineage: Bacteria > Pseudomonadati > Elusimicrobiota > Elusimicrobiota bacterium. The sequence goes on along the minus strand of JAHIVV010000005.1, from coordinate 717 downwards.
TTCAGGACCTCAACCCGAAACATTTTTTAGACCCCAAAATAGACAGCAATTACCCAAATAAAGACTACCACCGTATGTATGTAGGTGAAATAGTGAAGTGTTTAATTCGTTGAGATAAGGCGAACTCTCCCTACCCCTCTTTAACTAAAGAGAGGGGACAAGGAATAAATGATTATTGACAGGATTGAGGACTACAAAAAACACTGTTTGATGCACAGTCATTTTGAAAAGGTGTTTGAATATTTGAAAAATGGTGTATCTGCCGATACAAAAGATGGGAAATATGAAATTTTGGGCAAAGATGTTTTTGCTATCGTGCAAAGTTACGAAACAGTTGCGGCCGGTGAAAAATTATTTGAAGCGCACCGCATCTATATTGATATTCAGTATGTTGTGTCCGGTACAGAAACAATTCAGTGGCACCCGGTTAAGTTACTGGATTTAGCCACTGAATATAACTCAGAAAAAGATGCGGCATTCTATAAATTGGATAAAAATGCTTCCATTTTAAAGATGTCCCCAGGATTTTTTGCAGTATTTTTTCCGGAAGATGGGCATATACCCGGATGCTTACTGGATAAATCGTCTCTGGTTAAAAAAGTGGTTGTAAAGATAAGGGTTTAGAAGTCATAAGGTATCACGTTTTGTGATACCAAGATAAAAATGTAGAAGATTTAAAAGTCAAGGAACTTAAAATTGATGAATCTTAAATTTAAT
>JAHIVV010000004.1 GCA_018816525.1 Elusimicrobiota bacterium | reverse complement strand
TTATAGCGCCACTTTAACCGCTACAGGCGGGACAGCTCCTTATAGCTGGACAAATACTACTGCTTTACCAGCTGGTTTAACTTTAAGCGCGGCTGGAGCAATTTCCGGTACACCGACAGCGGTAGGTTCCACTACAACGACCTTCAGGGTAACAGATTCGCTCAGCGCGGTAGCAACAAAAGATTTGTGTATTACTGTGCAATCTGCCACTTCCCCAAAATATAAGATTACTGGAAATGTGAAAGACACAATTACTTCTGTAGTAATACCAGGCGCAACTGTTATGACAACAGGTGTTTCAACTACCACGAGTGCAAGTGGTTATTATGAAATACCAAACTTGTCGCCAGGCACATATCAAGTATGCGCGGTAGCTTCTGGATATCAATCTTCAACTATCACAGTAACTATTGTTAGTGGTAATATAACTGGCCGGACTATTTCATTGACGCCAGTTAGTACTGGTAATGGTGATGCAGATGTAGATGTAATCATCGCTGTCCCGGCTCCAAATCCCGGCACTGTTGAGGATAAAGTTACATTTATGAAATTACCTTCTGATAAAGAAATAACAATTTCTATTTATACTATAGCAGGCAATAAGGTACTGGAGAAAAATCTTGGTGTTTGTGGTACCGGGAACTGGCTATGGGATTGTTTAAATAAGGATGGGAATAAAATATCTTCTGGATTATATACTTATGTGATTAATGCCGGAGGCGCAATAAAGAAAGGTAAAATTGCAATTAAATAAACAGCCCCGGCTAAATGTTCTCTGAGCTGCCCCGGTCTGAATGGAATATCAGCCCTTTACAGTGAGCCTCTCCGGCCTGTTGCCTGATTGAATGCATCTATCACAAGCTCACGTTTCAACCGGTCACTCATGGGCCAACCTACAATTTTCCGGGAAAACAAATCCATTACAGTCGCAAGATATAACCAGCCTTCTTTCGTCCTCCCGTTTCTTGTCGGCCTTTCTGCCAGGTTTATGCTTTTTGAATTTGACAGAATTCTGTTAATTTAGTAAAATAATTTGCCAAAAAAAAGATAAAAATATTTAAATTACACTAACCTAGCGCAGGATCTTGATAGGTCCAAAGGATAGAAACCGCTAAAAAGTTGGAATAAATAAAATGGTTTTACCTGAAAAAACAGCTATTATTATTATTGGTGGCGGAGTTATGGGGTGTTCTATTGCTTACCGTTTAGCTAAAGCGGGACAGAATATTGTTTTATTGGAATCAAGGAATATTGCTTCCGGCGCTTCCGGCAGAAATGGCGGCATGGTAATGCAGCTTGATGGCAGGGATTTTGATAAAGACGCAATATTAAACAGACTGACTTATACCAGAAAAAATAATCGCATATTAGAAAATCTTGCTGATGAACTTGGCGCTGATTTAGAATATACAAAATGCGGCAGTTTGGACCTGGCCTGGACGGAAAAAGAATTGGAATATCTTCAGAAATTAGTTAAATTTCAAAAAAAGTTAGGTGATACTGAAATCCAGTTACTTGACAGGAAAGAAACTAAAGAAAAATGTCCGTTGATTACATCTTGCGCGCTTGGTTCGCGTTTTCGTTCTAGTGACGGCACTATAAATCCATTCAAATTGACTTATGGTTTTGCTTCCAGGGCTAAAAAATACGGAGCAAAAATATTTACCGGTGTAGAAGTTAAAAAAATTGTTATAAAAGACGGGGAAGTCAAAGGGGTTGAAACTGCCCTGGGGCATATTAAATCCAACTGGGTAATAAACGCTACCAATGCCTGGGCGCCCAACTTAACCGGAGAAATAGATATTCTGCCTTTACGGCAAGTCGCTGTTGTTACTGAAAGAGTTCCTGCCCTAGCTGTTTTTCCCTTTGAGGCAATGCTTGATAATCAGGTGATTTTCGGCACAACACAAACGGCTACCGGCGGATTGATTGTCGGCGGTTTGGGTACACAGGCAAGAAAAAAAATAGACCATTATTGTGAAGATGTATCATTTGCGGAAATTCAGGGAAGCGCGAGTATTTTCACTCGTTTGTTCCATGATCTTGGAGAAGTAAACATCATTAGGTCCTGGGCAGGTACTATGGCTTTTACTGCTGACGGGCTTCCTTGCATTGGCCCCAGTCCGGGAATAAAAGGCCTATTTATAGCGGCTGGTTTTTCTAATGGTATGGCTTTCTCTGCTATTGTCGGTAAATTGGTAGCAGAATATATTATTGATGGAAGAAATTCTTTGCCTATAGCTCCCTTTGACCCTAAACGGTTCTGGAAGAGAAAAATTAAATGGCCCGGAATTTATAATTATACTATATTGGCAAATTTTTTGGGTAGGTAGAAAAAATGAATATGAGAATAGTTGAACATCCTATTTTAGGGAAGCTAGAAAAAAAGAAAAAGATAAAATTATGGGTTAATGGCAGACAGCTTGAAGCTTATGAGAATGAACCGATAGCTGCCGCGCTTGCTAATACCGGGTTAAAAGTGTTCCATCGCACACAGGAACTGAATGAACCGAGAGGAATTTTCTGCGCTATAGGCAGATGCACTGATTGTGTTATGATTGTTGATGGCCAGCCTAATGTGCGTACTTGCGTTACTCCTGCAAAGAATGGTATGCGTATACAAACCCAAAAAGGGTTGGGAAAATGGAGTGTCAAAAAATGAGTGGTGCTGAATTAGTAATAGTCGGCGCCGGCCCTGCCGGATTGACCGCAGCTCTGGAGTCAGCTAAATCAGGCGTGGAGGTTGTGCTCATTGACGAAAACGAACGTCCCGGCGGGCAGCTTTTTAAACAAATTCATAAATTTTTTGGTTCAGAAGAGCATCAAGCCGGGAGAAGAGGATATGAAATTGGATATGAACTTCTTGATAAGTGTAAAGAAGCCGGAGTAAAGATAATGCTGAACACAACAGTTTGGGGAATATTTAATAAAAATACTTTAGGATTGGTTACTCAGAATAAAACCAAGATTCTTCAGGCAAAAAATATAATTTTGGCTACAGGCGCTTCTGAAAATCCGCTTGCTTTTCCCGGGTGGACTCTCCCTGGAGTTATGGGCGCAGGAGCGGCCCAGACCATGATAAATATCCATCGTGTATTGCCCGGCAGAAGAATACTTATGGTGGGTTCAGGTAATGTCGGTTTAATTGTTACCTATCAGTTGCTTCAAGCTGGAGCCAAAGTAGTGGCAGTTTTAGAAGCTATGCCTAAAGTGGGAGGCTATCAAGTTCATGCTTCCAAAATCAGAAGAGCCGGAGTGCCAATTCTCACTTCCTGTACTGTTGTAGAAGCAAAAGGCGCCGATAGTGTAGATGAAGCTATTATTTGTTCTTTAGATTCTCAGGGGAAAAATATTAAACACACTGAAAAAAAACTTAAAATAGATTTAATATGCCTGGCAGTAGGTTTGAGTCCATTAGCTGAACTTTGCTGGATGGCTGGTTGTAAGTTTAAATATCTTTCTGCTCTTGGCGGACACATTCCTGTCCATGATGAATATATGCAGACTTCTATAGACGGCCTATATGTAGCCGGAGATTTAGCAGGAGTGGAAGAAGCTTCTACTGCTATGGAAGAAGGACGTTTAGCCGGCGTAGCTGTAGCTCATTCTTTAGGGTATATCACTAAACAAGAAATGGAAGAGAGAAAAAAAGTCATCTGGGATAGCCTGCAATTTTTGCGGACAGGCCCTTTTGGTGAAATGAGACAGAAAGCCAAAAATGAACTTATAAAAAAATGGAGTAAATAAATTGACAAAAAAATCCAGGAGCATCCCGGGAGAAGTTTCATTAAAAGATTTAGAGAATTGTCCCGGGTATCCGGCTGAAGAACGTTTGGAGCAGGGGCCAGTTGCTGTTATTGAATGTATAGAAAAAATTCCCTGCAATCCTTGTGAAACAGCCTGTCCTTCAGGAGCAATTATTGTAGGTAAACCAATTATTAATTTACCCCGGTTAGTTGAAGATAAATGCAAAGGCTGCGGGTTATGTATTGCCCCCTGTCCAGGATTAGCTATTTTTGTGGTGGATAAAACCTATTCTGAAAATAAAGCTACGGTAGCTTTTCCCTATGAGTATTTACCTCTGCCTGAAAAGGGGCAAGTTGTTAAAGGATTAAACCGTAAAGGTGAAGCTATCTGCGATGCTGAAGTGATTAAAGTGATGAATATTCCTAAAAATAAAAAAACTGCAGTGGTAACAGTGGCTATACCAAAAGTTTATTCTAATCAAGTAAGGAATATAGAGCCCGCAGGCGGATAAAATGACAAACCATAAAAAATTTAAACTTATTTGCCGTTGTGAAGAAATCACTGAGGAAGAAATCAGAAAAGCAGTTAGAAATGGCGCTGATAATATTGATGCGGTTAAAAGAATAACCAGGGCAGGGATGGGTTTATGTCAGGCAAAGACCTGTAATAAACTGGTGGCGCGCATAATCAATGAGGAAACCGGGAAACCTTTGTCAGCTATTGTCCCGGCTACTATACGCCCACCCATCAGGCCCGTTCCAATAAAAATTTTAGGTACTAAGGGAGAGCAGGAATAAGATGAAGATTACTGAAATTTCCGGTATTTTTGAAAATGGAATGTGGTCCTACGGCAGTCCTTTCCCTGCTGTTGAAATCAAACCTGTGTCCAGTATTGACAAGGAAGGGGTCAGTGTCCATTCTATTTTTTTATCCACTATTTCCGGGACCTACCTGGAGACAGGAGCGCATCTTTTTAAAAACGAAATAACTGTTGACCAGATACCGTTAGAAAAATTAGTTGTTGATGCAGCAATAATCAAATTGACAAAAGATAAAAACGAGAGGGAACATATTACGGTAAAAGATTTAGAGCAATACCCGGTTGATATTAAAGCAGGAGATGCATTACTTATTCATACCGGCTGGGATAGAATGTGGAATAAAAAGAATTTTGTTTTAGACAGCCCTCATTTTACTAAGGAATCAATGGAATGGATATTGAGTAAAAATATATCAATTTTAGGCGCAGATTTGCCCTGTTACGATGACCCGCAGGCAGGGTCATTGACTACTGAATTATCTCTTTTAGAAAAAATGTTTAAAAAAGGCGCGCTTGTGCTTGCTCCTTTGGTTAATTTGGCCAGTATTTCAAAGACACGCGCTAAACTTGTGGTTTTACCTTTACATATTAAAGATGTTTCCGGAGCGCCCTGTCGTGCGATTGTTATTGAAGATTAAACAATAGGATAAGCGGCCCGCCGATTCATTAGTGGGCGTGAGCCCGCATAGGTCGGGCCAAGTTGGTATAAAAATTCAAAAGGAGGAATATGGCTATAAAATGGGGGGTTATAGGCGCCGGAGGAATTGCTGATAGAAGAACTATTCCGGAAGGAATTGCTAAAGCGCCTAATGCTAAATTGGTTGCAGTAATGGATATTGATGCAGTTAAAGCAAAGGCTGTTGCAGAGAAATATAAAGTAAAATATTATACTGATGAAAAAGATTTACTCTCTGATAATGAAGTAGAGGCAGTATATATTGCTACTCCCACATATCTTCACTGTAGCCAGGCTAGTTTAGCTGCCGAGAAAGGAAAACATATCCTTTGTGAAAAGCCAATGGCTATAACCCTTGGGGAAGCCCGGCAAATAATAGATGTCTGTAAAAAAAATAAGGTTAATTTTTCTCTTGGTTATATGATGAGATTTCATGCGCACCACCAGAAAATAAAAGAGCTGATTAAGCAGGGTTTACTCGGTCAACTGGTTATGGCAAGAGCGCAGCTTTCCTGCTGGTATCCGCCGATAGAAGGAGCCTGGAGACAAGACCCTGAATTGGGGGGCGGGGGGGCGCTCATAGATATGGGCAGCCATTGTATAGATTTATTGGAAATGTTTATTGGCAGAGTGAAAGAAGTAAGTTGTTTTGTTGGTAATCTTACCCATAAATATCCCGTAGAAGATACGGCAAACGTCCTTCTTAAATTTGAGAATGGCGCTCAAGGGGCGGTAGATAATTGTTTTAATATTCCGGATGCTTCGGCTAAAAATATTTTAGAGATTTATGGCACTAAAGGAAGCATCTTAGCAAAAGGGACTATTGGACAGATGCCTGGCGGCGAAGCGATGGTTTATCTGGAAGGGGATGGTAAAAAATATAACGCTCAACAGCAAAGAGTAATTGCTGACGGGGAAAAAATTGAAGTTGAGCCGGTGAATATGTATAAAGCCGAGATAGAACATTTTTCTGATTGTATTGAGAATAATAAAGCGCCAGCAATTACTCCCGAGGAATGGTTGCACAACTTAGAAATATGCCTGGCTGCATACGAATCAGCAAAAACAGGAAAAGCAGTAAAAATAAAATAAATTAAGCGAGGTAAACAAAATGTCAAAAGAACAAAAAAAGAAAGTGTCATCAGATTTTCGGTATAATACAGGATCAAGCCGTGTTCCCTGGGATGCAGTAGGAGAAAAAGTAAATTATGAAGATGTAATTAGTATTGTAGAATTTTTGATTCCAAAAGGAAAGCAGTCAGCATTGTACAATAAACAGATGAAAAAAGTCAGGAAAGAAATCCAAAATCTCCGGGAAAAAGGAGGGCTGGCAACTAAACTGAGTTTAGGTTCACAAGTTCAGAAACTTGAAGAAGAGACCAAAAAGTTTCTTAAATGTAAACATGCCGTAGCCCTCACCAATGCTACCGCAGGATTTGAAATCGCTAATAAATTTGCCGGACTTAAGCCCGGCGATGAATTTATTGCGCCCGCTATTACTTTTATTGCCACTATAGCCTATCCTCTTGCAATTGGCGCAAAAGTTGTGCTCGCGGATGTTGACCCGAGAACATTAAATATGGACCCTGATGATGTAGCGCGAAAAATTACTGACAAAACTAAAGTTATTATGCCGGTACATCTGGGGGGGTACCCCGTAGATATGGACCCGATTATGAAATTGGCTGAAAAACACAATATCACAGTTATTGAAGATGCCGCGCACGCTTTTGGCGCTGAGTATAAAGGTAAGATGATTGGAACAGTCGGACATTTTGGCGCTTTTAGTTTTCATGAAGTCAAAAATGTCACTTCCATGGGAGAAGGCGGTATACTTGTAACAAATCTTGATTACGGCCAGGGTTTTTCTAAAGCCCGTTTCGTAGGATTTGATATAGCGCATCCAATTAAGCATTGGTTATATGATGTAGTTGCTTCTGAAGGGAAGGGTGGATATTTTGGGCCGGGGAACCACTCGTTTACTGAAATACAGGCTTTAGGATTACTTGGCCAGATGAAGCGGATGGAAAAAATCATTGCTAAACGCAGGAAAGCCGCAGAATATCTGAACTCGCGGTTTATAAATATCCAGGGGATTATCACTCCGTTACTTGATACTGAAAAAATAAAAAGCACGCATCATCTTTATCTTCTGCAGATTGACCCGTCGGTTCTAAATGGAGACATACAGGTGCTTAAAGAAAAACTTACCGCTAAGGGGATTACCAACATACCGCATTTTGCGCCGCTATATCGGTTCTCTATTATGAAACAATTGGGCTATGATACAGAAAAAATGCAAGGGACTTGTCCGAATGCTGAAGAAGCTTTTTTGCATCGTTTCACACATCTTCCGCTTTATGATTTTGATAAAAATCAACTTAAATATTTGGCTGACGCAGTAATAAGTTCAGTTAAAGAAATGCAAAAATAAAAAAAATATTCGAGTAAGGAAAAAAATGAATTTAATTACTACTTTAAAGGGTTCTCTGCTGGAAAATTTTTTTCCACAAGGATGGGATTTAGAAAAACTGGACCAGTGCTGCAGTAATCTGCCGGAAAAGATTACTGAACCGCAGGACTGGTGGAACAAAAAATTTGCGCCTGTCCCCTGCGAGACACTGGGTGAATTTGATACGATGATGGGCCATGAGATTGCGCTCCAAATAAAAAATGCAAAAGAAAACAAAGAAAAAATAATTTTTATTCTGCCCGTGGGCCCCATGGGTATGTACAAATGGGTAGTATACTTTCTTAAAGAATGGAATATTGACTGCAAACATGTCTATAGTTTTAATATGGATGAATGGAGCGATGCAAAAGGGAACACGCTTCCTCCGGATAACCCGGCAGCGTTCCAGAACGCCATGGAACAAGTTTTTTTCGGGCCTTTAGGCAAACTTACCGTGCCAAAAGAACAACGGCATTTTGCTACCCAGGAGCTGTTACCGGCTTATCCTCAGAAAATAAGCCAGCTCAAACACCAGGGAGCAAAATTAGTTCTTGTGTTTGGCATTGGCCGTGTTTTTCATATTGCTTTTTGGGAACCGCATTTTGCCGGCGAATTTTTAACTGAAACAGAATGGCAGAGGCAGGAGTATCGTTTAGGCGCTAAATTACATCCGCTGACTATAGAACAGAATGCAATTACCAGTTTCAAAAGCCGTACCACTTTAGTTCCCTGTTTTGCTAATACTATTGGCCCCGGGCTTTTTCTAAAAGCTGACTGGATAATTGGCGGCTGTGATGGCGCGCTCGGCAGAGGAATGATGTGGCAGGGGTTATCATTATGGGTAACTTTAAGGCATGGGCCAAATATCTGGATACCAAGCAGTTTTATGCCAACACTTCCCGGTAAACTTTTCTTTTTAAAAGAGTTAGCCGGGCCATTAGGCGCTGAGTGTAATTAGTTTTTGCTCCAAAAGTGAGCAAAAACCGGGGGTGAATTATGCGTATTCTTGCTGTTGGCGCGCATCCTGACGATCTAGAAATTCTTTGCGCCGGAACTCTGGCTAAATATTCTAAATTAGGGCATGAAGTAATAATGGCGCATGTCTGCCGGGGTGATAAAGGACACCTCCTTATACCGCCGGCTAAGTTAGCAAAAATAAGAAAAAAGGAAGCAGAGAAGTCAGCAAAAATAATCAATGCCCGCGTTAGTGAACTTGGTATTGATGATTTAGATGTCTATTTAGAGAGGGAAGCAATAATCAGATGTGTTGAGTTAATTCGTTCAACCAAACCGGAGGTTATTATAACCCATTCTCCGGATGACTATATGCCTGATCATATACTGGCCAGCAAAATTGTTTTTAATGCAAGTTTTATTGCCACCTTGCCTCATACTAAAACGAAGCATAAGTTTTATGAAAAAATTACACCTGTATATTATATGGATACTTTAGCAGGCGCAAACTTCCTTCCCACGGAATATGTGGATATAACTGAGACAATAGAAATAAAAAAGAAAATGCTTGCCTGTCATAGCAGTCAGCTTACCTGGTTAAAAAGACATGATAATATTGATATAATTGATTTTATGATTACGGTAGCAAAATTTAGAGGTTTACAGTGTAGTGTTAAATATGCAGAGGCGTTTAGAAAAATAGATGTGTGGGGAAGGAATATAACAAAAAGATTTCTTCCGTAAACAAATAAAACCCTGCGAAATTTTAAAGCAGTAAAAGGAGATGTTATGAGTGCGCCAAATTGTGATTATGGTCATTTTAGCGAAGATGGGAAAGAATTCATCATAACCAGGCCTGATACCCCGAGGCCCTGGATAAACTATTTTTCAAACAATAAATATGGTATTTACTTATCTCAAACTGGCGGCGGCTTAAGTATGTACCATCTGCCGGATGGAAATAGATTAACCCAGCATATCTGGGCCGATGACAGGCCGGGAAAATATGTGTATTTGCGCGATGACAGCAGCAAAAAAGTCTGGTCGCTGACTTGGGAACCGGTTAAAGCTGAATATCAAGATTTCAGGTGCAGGCATGGCCTTGGCTACAGTATTATAGAATCTGTCTCTGATAAGATCAGAGCATCTATGAGAATGTTTATTCCTTTAGATGATCCTCTAGAAATATGGACAGTAACTATAGCAAACGAAGATAACAGAGAGAGAAATTTGTCATTCTTTCCTTTTGTTGAATGGTATCTTTCAAGTTTTATGTTGTCCTTTGAGTTCCCTATCTGGTATTCAAGAGCAGATTACTTGAGGGACGAAAATCTTATTTTAGCGGACTATACTGCGCATGGCGGCGGTAAGAAATTCCAGGCATTTTTTGCTCCGGATTTTAAAATTGACGGCTATGATTGTCAAAGAGAAAAATTTCTGGGAAAATATGGCGAGTACGGCTCGCCTAAAAATATTATTGAAGGAAAATTATCAAATAGCGGCGGCTCTAATGAGTTTTTGGTCGGAGCATTTCATAAAAAAATTGTATTAAAAGCCGGGGAACAAAAAACTTTCAATATTCTTCTTGGTTGTTCTTTTTCAGAAAAAGAGCGTAAAGAATTAGTAAAAAAATACAAAAATAAGAAAACTATACAGCAAGAATTTAATAGAGTTAATAATCACTGGAAAACTATAATTGAAAAAGTTAAAATTGAAACGCCTGATGAAAATTTGAACCGTTTGGCGAATATCTGGTTAAAAAATCAGGTAATTCAATGTGTTCAGTGGGTGAGAGGCCCTGTTTTTGGCGTAAACCATGGATTCAGAGATGTTCTTCAGGATGTAAAAGGAATTCTTTTATTGAATTCTGACCAGACAAAGGAAGGCATTTTAACTGCATTAAAGTATCAATATTCTAATGGAACTGCTTTGAGACAATGGAGTGACTGGGGTTCCCCGCACGATGCCCGGCCCTATGCCGACAGTCCTGTTTGGATAATTTTTACTCTCTGCGCTTATATAAGAGAGACTGGCGATAAAGCTATTCTTAATCAGGTTGTTGAATATCTTGATAAAGGAAAGGCAACAGTGTATGAGCATGCTCTTAAGGCATTGAGACATTTGTGTTCTGATACAGGGAAACACAAGCTAATATTAATGCATGGCGGCGACTGGAATGATAACTTAGAAAAAATAGGGGCAAAAGGAAAAGGAGAAAGTGTCTGGCTTTCTATGGCAGTGGTTGCTGCTCTTAAAGAAATGAAGGAATTAGCTGAATTTATCGGAGATAAGAAAATTGCAGAAGAGATGAAAAAAAATGCAGAAATTTTGACAAAAAATATCAATAAGAATGCCTGGGATGGGAAATGGTATCTAAGAGCTTATGATGACGATGGAAAGCCGATAGGTTCCTCAAAAGACAAAGAAGGAAAAATATTTATTATGTCCCAGCTCTGGTCAGTTTTAAGCGGCGTCGGAGAATACGAAAACAGGAAAACCTTGGCTATGAAATCAGTTGAAGACAATTTGTGCACAAAAGTCGGATATATGTGGTTTGCGCCGAGTTTTAGTTCCTATTGTAAGAATATCGGTTCTTTAACAGCGTGGTATCCAAAGAGATGCGTTTATGTTCATCCTAACGCTATGAAATTTGCTGCTGAATGTTTTGATGGCAGGGGTAACGATGCCTATAGAACTTTACTTAAGGTTACTCCGTATAATCCCGAAAATCCAATGAAGTTGTCCGGTTGTGAGCCGTATGCATTTCCAAATTTTTATAATGCTGATAATAATGAAAAATTGGGCCAGTCAATGTTTGGTTGGATGACAGCAACAGCTTCCTGGATGTTCACAACAATAATTGAAGGAATGTTCGGCGTGAAATCTCTTTACAATGGTTTACTTATTGACCCCTGTATTCCTTCCAGTTGGAAACATTTGAAAATAGTCAGAAATTACAGAAATGCGCTTTACGAGATAAAAATATGTAATCCTGAAGGAATTGAAAAAGGAGTAAAAGAAATAATAGTTGATGAGAAAAAAATAGAAGGCAACCTAGTGCCAAATTTTAATGATGGCGCGCTTCATAAGATATCAGTAATTATGGGAAAAAAGTAGAAACAAAACAGCACAGCAATAAATGATTGAAGGATAGGGGAAAAAGCCGTGCATAAAATGAGTAAAGAAATTGTCTGTTTTTCAGGTAGCCCGAAAGAAGTTGGTAAAACAATCGGTAAAATATGCGGTGAAAGTATTAAGAAACAGATAAAAAGAATTATGAGGGCGAAAGGATGGACAACAGAAAACATTACACCTACAGTAAAAAAAGCGGAAAAAATTCAAAAGAGGTTTAATCCTGACTGGGTAGAAGAAATTTATGCAATTGCCCAGGAGTTGAATATTCCATTTGTGGATGTGATGTCAATGACACTTCTGCATTCGCACTGCACGCCCTGGATGGCAATAGGTAATGTTACAGCTACAGGAGAATCCATTGTTGCCGGCAGTATAGATTCTCCTGGCCCAGCCAGTGTGCATATAAAAAATGTTAACGGCACCTATAAATATATTAGCGCTGGAAGGTGTATTTTTAATGGTCCTCCTTTGTTCCTTAATGAAAAAGGTGTTGGCATGACTACATCATTTTCAGGGGAGGAACTATACGGGATGAAAGTGGAGGATATTGGCCTTTCAAGCATCTATATTGCCAGGAAAGCAGCAGAAACAGCAACTTGTTGCGAGGATGTTTTGGAGATATTCAAACAAGTAGAGAAAGATAAACTTTACCATAGAGAATTGGGCAGTATATACCATTTTGCTGATAAAGATAAAGGATTATTGGTGGAGTTGAATGCATTTGATTTCAACTATAAATTTATTAAGAATGACGTTCTGATAAGTCCGGATTCAAATTTCTGGTTACCCGCTAAAGCATCATTTTATACCGAACCAAAGAATAAAATAATGTGTTTTTCAAGATATTTTAGAGTTGCTGAAATGCTTGGCGAAGAAAGAGGCGAGATTACTGCGCAATTGTTTAAGAAAATTTCCAGAGATATGGTATATCCCCAAAAAGTGAAGTATGCCAGGCCTATGTGCTGGAAGAAAACAACGGTAAGTTTTATTGCGGTCATACCTAAAAAAAACCCTGAAATTTTTGCTACTGCCTGGGTAACAGCCGGGAGGCCAAACTATACGCATTTTATACCGTTTCCATTAGGGATAGACGGTATTTTAACAAATTTTGTAAGCACTGAAGTGGCAGGAATTACTGAAAAACTTTATAACAAATATGGTGTTTCAAATAAGTTTGTTCCTCGGTTTCTGTCTTCCGAAAGTGAAATGGACGAAGCATTGAAAAATGAGTTTAAGAAAGCAAAAATACTTCTAAAAAAAGGCAACAGTAAGCAAATAAAAAAGAATCTTACTGAATTTTGTTTAAGAAATTGCCAAAAAAGTTATGAAATTGTTAAATGTTTATCTCTTATTTAATCACAATCTTCCCTTTTTTGATTGTGTCCCCGGATTTAATCACATAAATATATAAACCCCTGGATATTTTTTCTCCACCCCGGTTCTTACAGTCCCACTCCCACTCGTTTGTGGCTTGAGTAAATGACTTCTCAAATATCTTCACCCCGGCTAAGGTGTATATGCTCAGCGTTATTAGTTTGTTTGCAGGCAGTTGCTTAAATGTTATTTCCCTATTTGTAC
>JAHIVV010000003.1 GCA_018816525.1 Elusimicrobiota bacterium | reverse complement strand
TCAATTATCACCGACAAACTTGTTGCATTGACTGAAGGCGAAAAAAAGGAATCCCTGAAATTCAAAGTCGGTAAACCAGAAAACTGGGAAGTGATTCATAGCGGCATTGATTTAAATACGAATCCAGCTCAAAAAAATGAATTAAAAAAGAAATTAAATATACCGGAAAACACTCTGGTAATCGGAACGGTTGCGCGCCTGGAACCGGTAAAAGGCATTAAATATTTTGCCCAGGCTTTTCCCTTTATTGTAAAATCGCTGAACCGGCCCATTACTTTTGTTATAGTAGGCGATGGAAACCAAAGAAACGAAATAGAATCAATTGTTGAAAAAGACGGGCTTAAAGAAAAAGTTATTTTCACAGGCATGAGGGCCGATATTACAGATTTAATGTCAATTATGGATATTTACGTGCAACCTTCTGAAAATGAAGGAATGGGCAAAACAATCATACAGGCCCTCTATCTGGGCAAACCGATAATCGCAACAAATGTGCAAGGCATACCTGACCTGATATTTGACGGCAAAACAGGGCTACTTGTTCCGCCGAAAAATGCGCAAGCAATTTCAATTGCGGTGGAGCAAATGGCAAATAGTATGCAAACAGCAAACAAACTTGGCCAACAGGGTAAATTTTACGCGCAGGAACTTGTTGAAGGATTACCCAGATTCAGCACTGAAAGAATGATAAGTCTTTTAGAAAAAATGTACGACAAAATAATGGCCCGGCAAGGCTAGTAAAATGAAAAACTTTAAAATAATATTTTTTTGCATTCTGGCTCTCTTATTACTGTCAGTTTCCAATCTGCTGCATGCTTACAAGCAGGTGTCATGCGTTACCCATATACACTCAACTTTCAGCGACAGCGGAAAACTCTCTTTGGAACAGATCATTAAAAAAGCAAAAGATTATCATGTTGACGTAGTCATTCCCACTGACCACGATTTAGAAAAAATAGAGTATGGCCTTTGGCCTTTCAGGAAAATTATTAAAAAAACTGTCGAGAAAAATTCGGTGTTTCTAATCGGCACAGACAAATATCTGGCAGAAATAAAACGCCTGCAGGAAAAATACCCCGAAATAATAATCATCCCCGGGGTTGAATCTTCGGCTTACCATTATTGGACCGGAAGCCCGTTCACAAAAAACCTTGTCCTGCGCGGATGGCACAAGCACATGACAATTATAGGCCTTGATACTGCTGAAAAATATAAAAAACTCCCGATAATAAACAATCCGTCCGCCAGAGAGTTTGATCCTCTGCTTTTGTGGCCTGTACTTTTGTTGCTGTTAGGGTTATTGATAAGCGGCAGGCCTAAAGTAAAATTTTGTTTTATTGCTATTTCATTGCTATTGTTGATTTACAATTTCCCTTTTAAAAATTACCCCTTCAACGCTTATTCAACCAATCTTGGCGAACTTCCATATCAAAATTTGATAAATTATGTAAACACTCAAAATGGACTTGTGTTCTGGGCTCATCCTGAAGCAAGAAACTGGAAAGAACCCTACAGCTTCTGGCCTGTATCGCTTCAGTCATCCCCCTATCCTGAAATACTTCTTACCACCAGGGATTTTACAGGGTTCGCTTATTTCTGGGAAGGCGCAAATATGGCCGGAAATGCCGGCGGTTATTGGGACCAGGCATTAATTGAATATTGCGAAAACAAAAGAAAGAAACCTGAATGGGCTATTGGCGAGCTGGATTATATCAACGACGGAGTTCAAAACAATTACCTTAACCTGAACAAAAATATTTTACTTGTAGACAAATTGACAAAAGAAAACGCGCTGGACGCCTTGCGCAAAGGCCGTTTTTACGTAACGTCAAAATATAAACCAAACGGATTTGAACCTGTCCTTACTAATTTTACGATTAAATCTGCGGAAACTCGGGTAACTTTCGGTGAAAGCTTGCATTATCGCGGAAAAGTAAAAATATTTTTTACAATTTCAACAAGTGATAATTCCCATCGCAAACTTAAAACCAGGTTCATAGAAGATGGTAAAATTATCAATACAATTACAAAGGAATCACCCGCAAATATCGAATTCGAATTCCAACCGGTAAAAAACCATACCTATTGCAGAATTGAAATTGATATGGAAAACTCCACAAAACTTGTCACTAACCCCATTTTTTTATATAATGATTGAATGATTGTTTCTGTTCATCAACCGCAATATATTCCCTGGATCGGATATTTTCATAAAATTGCCAAAAGTGATGAATTTATATTTCTGGATAATGTGCAATACAAAAAAAGAGAATTCCAGAACAGAAACAAAATTCTGACAAAAAACGGCTCCATCTGGCTGACAGTTCCGGTAATTACAAAAGAAAAGTTCTATCAGAAAATCTCTGAAGTGGCAATTGATAATACCGTCCGCTGGCAGGAAAAACACTGGGAATCCATAAAAACGAATTACAACCATTCAAAATATTTCAAGGACTATCAAAACAGTTTTGAAGCCATGTATGCTAAAACATGGTCAAAACTTGTTGATTTGAATTCAGAAATTATTTTCCTGTTGCTGAAAATTTTTGATATAAAGACGCCGGTAAAAGTTGAATCAGAATTGAACATCACGGGGACTTCTACGCAAAGAATTATAAACATTTGCGAGAAACTGAACTCTGACACCTATTTGTCCGGCGCGGGCGGAAAAGAATATATGGATGAGAGCTTGTTTGAAAAGGAAAAAATAAAATTGATTTACCAGGATTTTAAACACCCCCAATATAGCCAGGCTTACCCCGGGGGGTTTGAACCTTATATGTCGGCGATAGACCTGCTTTTTAACTGCGGGCCGGATAGTTCTAAATTGTTAAGAGGATAATGTGGTATACGAAAAATTCTGGGGCTTCAGCGAAAAACCTTTTGAAAACACGCCTGACCATAAATTCTTTTTTAATTCACGCCAGCATGAAGAAGGTCTGGCGAGGATGCTTTATGTTATCAGGGAAGGAAAAGGCGCAGGACTGCTCACCGGTATTTACGGATGCGGCAAAACATTGCTTTCGCAGGCGATCCTAAAAGAAATAGAGCAGGATATTTATAAAGTAGCGGTGATTACCAATCCCCGCCTGGATGATATAGAACTTTTAAGAATGATCGTGTATTATCTCAGCGTACAGCGGATTCCCACCAGAAAAGCGGACATACTGATCGCGCTGGAACAGGTTTTAAAAAACAACGCTGCGGACGGCAAAAGAACTGTTGTAATAATTGACGAGGCGCACGCCATTGAAGACAAAAATATATTCGAAGAAATAAGGCTGCTGCTCAACTACCAGCAGGACAATAAATTTTTACTCAACCTTCTTTTGATCGGGCAGCCGGAATTAAAGGAAAACGTTGAAAACATAAAACAGCTTAACCAGAGAATAGCCATGGGGTTTCACCTGGAAGGCCTGTCCCGCGAAGATACCAAAAATTATATTATCCACAGGTTAAATATTGCGCAAGCGTCCAAACAGATTTTTACCGACGAATCCTTAAGTTTAATTTACGACCGCTCAGGCGGAATACCAAGAAGGATAAATCTCATTTGCGACAGCGCTCTATTGACAGGTTTTGGCAAAGAAGCTAGAATAATTGACAAAGAAATTGTCATCGAAACAATTCAAAGTTTAACTCTCTAATGCATTTAACAGGAGCGCTAATGAACATACTGGTAATTGGCTCACATCCCGATGATTTGGAATACGGCTGCGGCGGCACTTTGATAAAACTGGCAAAAGCCGGCCATAATATCTTCCTTCTGGTCATGACCCGGGGTGAAGCGGGCGGCCATCCCGGCTTAAGAAAGAAAGAACAGTTGAAAGTCTCAAAAATATTGAAAGCCCATCTTTTCTGGGGCAATTTTTCTGATACAAAAATACCCATAACCAAAAAAATTATCAATAAAATTGAATTTATAATCAAAAAAGTAAATCCTACTTTAATTTTTGTCCATTATCCTGAAGATACTCATCAGGACCATAGAAATACCAGCCAGGCCACAGCGACGGCCGCCAGGTACATACGCAATGTTTTATTTTATGAAGTTCCTACGACAATAAATTTTCTCCCCTCTGTTTACACTGATATAGCCGCAACAATACAAAGTAAAATTATCTTGCTTGAATCGCACAAGTCGCAGGTTCATTCTACGCGTATTGCGGAGCTTTCAATTATAGAAAGTTCAAAAGCATGCGCCCTATTCAGAGGATTCCAGAACAGGACTAAATATGCCGAAGGATTTGTCCCTTTAAAGCTGGCTCTCGATTTTGGATTGAACCTGTAAAACCATGAAAAAACTTCGTTTTATTTTGCCGGGGATATTGATTTTGTTTTTGTTGCAGCCCTCCGGAGGGGCCTGGGGTTATAAGTATAATCTACGGTGGTTTTACGTTTTTATCTTAGGGACAGCGATTTCATATCTTTTAACTCCATTGATTATATATCTAGGCCATAAATTCAGCCTGCTGGATTATCCTAATGAAAGAAAAGTTCACAAATCGCCCGTACCAAGAATAGGCGGCATTGTTATCTATACCGCTTTTATAATAACAATCGCAAGAAATCTTCAGTTTTCAAAAGAGATTTTCGGCCTTATGGCCGGAGGAACGATAATTTTTGTTTTAGGCCTTTTTGACGATGTCCGGCCTGTCCCGGCAAAAGTAAGAATTTTCTTCCAATTGCTCGCGTCTTTAATTGCTATTGCCTATGGAGTTCATACAACAATAATTCCAGACCGATATTCTTTTCATTATCTGGCCGATGTCATCATATCTCTATTCTGGTTTACTGGTATTCTGAATGCAGTAAATTTCCTTGACGGTATCGACGGGCTTGTTACTTCATTTGGAGCTGTTTGTTCATTGCTGTTCTTTATTATTGCTTTGCAGACAAACCAATTGTATTTGGCCTGGATGTGCATCGCGTTAACTGGCGCATGTTTTGGTTTTCTACATTATAATTGGAACAAAGCAAAGATTTTTTTAGGCGATTCCGGGGCCACATTGATCGGGTTCTTATTAGCCGGATTCGCAGTATTGGGAACCTGGACCCAAAACAACAGGATAGTAGGGTTTTCAACGCCTCTGCTCATACTGAGCATTCCCATATTTGATATGATTTATACCACAATTTCAAGAATAAAAAACGGCAATGTCAAAACATTCGGGCAATGGCTGGAATATGCAGGGAAAGACCATTTTCATCACCGCCTGCTTAAATTAGGGTTATCAGTGCGGCAAAGCGTAAGATTTATTATATTGTTGAATTTATGCCTTGGCCTGGGAGCCCTGATTATCCGTCAAACCGGTTCCCAGGGTTCCTTCATTCTTCTTTTGCAGGCAACTATAATTTTCGTAATTGTTGTTTTATTGATGTTATCCGGCAGAACTATAACGGAAGACTAAGGTACAAAGGAATAAATAAGGAACTTTTACGAGCATTATAATTATAAGTGCTTTTATTGCGGAAAAAAACTCACAACGGATAAACTTAACCTGGACCATATTATCCCCCGCTCGCGCGGAGGCAAAACAGACTGGAAAAATGTTGTAACATCATGTTTTTTCTGCAATCTCAAAAATTGACCGCGTACTTGCATATTTATGAATAAAATTTTAAAAAATGAACTTATTGCCCCCTCTACCAGGCTGTTAGAAATTGAAGCCCCTGAGATTTCCAAAAAGGTTCTCCCTGGCCAGTTCATAATCCTGCGCATAAATGAAAAAGGCGAAAGGATTCCCCTCACCGTTGTAAAATCGGATAACACCTCAGGGACTATTACGATTGTCTTTCAGGAAATCGGAAAAACAACCAGGCTGCTTGGAACTCTTAACCCCGGAGAACAAATCCGCGATGTTGCAGGGCCCCTCGGGCGCGAGAGTGAAATAAAGAAATATGACGGCCCTGTGATTTTAGTCGGCGGAGGCCTGGGAGCAGCTGAACTGCTTCCCGTTTGCCGGGCCCTTAAAAATAAAAGCAATTATATTATTTCCATTCTGGGCGCGAGAAGTAAAGAACTTATAATATTTGAAAACGCCTTGAAAAATTCGTCTGATGAATTCTTTATAGCAACAGATGACGGCTCCTACGGCCAAAAAGGGTTCGTAACCGATATTTTAAAAAACATTATAACGGCAAAACAATCCATAGCAATTATCTACGCCGTAGGCCCGGTACCTATGATGAAAGCAGTTTCAAACCTGACAAAACCTACCAGCATAAAAACCATTGTAAGCCTCAATCCCATCATGGTAGACGGAACCGGCATGTGCGGGTCCTGCCGCTGTACGATAGCGGGCAAAACAAAATTTGCCTGTGTTGACGGCCCGGAATTTGACGCGAGGGAAGTTGACTGGGCTGGGCTTGAAAAAAGGCTGAAACTTTTCAAAGAACAGGAAATAGAAGCGTTAAAAACAATATGAATAAAATTAAAATGCAGGAAGCGCTGCCGGAAGAAAGAAAAAAAAACTTTTCGGAAGTATCCTTGGGCTATACGAAAGAAGAAGCCGTAAACGAAGCAAAAAGATGCATACAGTGTAAAAAAGCATCCTGTATAGAAGGCTGCCCCGTAGAAATAAACATACCGAAATTTATAAAAGAAATAACCCTGGAACAATTTGACCAATCGATAAAAACCCTTAAAGAAAAAAACAACCTGCCCGCCATATGCGGCAGGGTATGCCCTCAGGAAACTCAGTGCGAATTAAAATGTGTTTTAAATAAGAAAGGCAACCCGATTTCTATAGGCTCTCTGGAAAGGTTTGCTGCAGACTGGGAGATGAACAATCTCAAATCTCAAATCTCAAATTCCAACTCAAAAATTTCAAATTTCAAATCTCCAATTTCAGTTGCAGTTATCGGGAGCGGCCCGGCAGGGCTTGCCTGTGCCGGGGATTTAGCCAGGGCAGGCTGTGCTGTTACTATTTTTGAAGCCCTGCATGAACCCGGCGGAGTTTTAACCTACGGGATTCCTCCTTTCCGCCTGCCCAGAAATATTTTGAGCTATGAAATTGAATATATAAAATCGCTTGGTGTTGAAATACTGCCTAACATTGTTATTGGTAAAACATTGACTATTGATGAATTGTTCGCAAAAGGATTTAAGGCTGTTTTTATAGGCTCCGGGGCAGGGCTGCCGATGTTTCCCGGAATTCCCGGAGAAAATTTGTGCATGATTTACTCTGCTAATGAATTTCTTACAAGAATTAACCTTATGAAAGCTTATAATTTCCCCGAATATGATACGCCCTTGAACAGCGGGGCGAAAACAGCTGTTATCGGCGGAGGAAACACTGCGATGGACGCGGCAAGATGCGCCTTGAGACTGGGCAAAGGCGCAGTAACAGTTGTTTATCGCAGAACTGAAGAGGAAATGCCGGCAAGAAAGGCTGAAATAGAACATGCCAAGGAAGAAGGCATAAAATTCGAGTTCCTTACCCAGCCGATCGAATTTTTGGGCGATGAAAACGGATTTGTTAAAGGGCTAAAATGCATTAAATGCGAGCTTGGCAGCGCTGATTCGTCTGGAAGGAGAAGGCCTGTCCCGATAAAAGGTTCAGAGTTTATAATAGATATAGATACATCCGTGCTCGCCATAGGGCTTAAACCTAATCCTCTTATTCCTCTTTCAACATACGGCCTAAAGCAGGATAAAGAAGGCAATATCTCCGTAAATCCACAAACCATGGAAACAAGCCTGAAAAATATTTATGCAGGCGGAGACATTGTCGGCGGCGAAGGAACCGTTATCGAAGCCTTGGGCCTGGGCAAAAAAGCCGCAAAATCCATAATAGAGTCCTTTATAAAATAATGAAAAAAGGTATATTTATCACATTTGAAGGGCCTGACGGTTCAGGTAAATCCACTCAAGCCGGACTTTTGGCTGCTGCTCTCAAAAAAAAAGGTTACGAGTATATTCTTACGCGTGAACCCGGCGGCACGCCATTTGCTGAATCAATAAGAAACCTTCTGCTTAAACCAGGAATGAATGTTTTTCCTCTCACTGAACTCCTATTGTACGCCGCAAGCAGAGCCCAGCACACTCAGGAGCTCATAAAACCTGCGCTGGCGCAGGGAAAAATTGTTATCTGCGACAGGTATTCAGATTCAACCATGGCTTATCAGTATTTCGGCCGCAATTTGGACAAAAGCCTGATTTATCGGCTCAATGAAATAGCGGCAGGCGGACTAAAACCCGCGTTAACAATAGTCGTTGATATTAAAGCTGAAGACGGAATGAAAAGAGTTTGTAAAAACGGCCCCAAGGATCGTTTGGAGAATGAAAACATTCAATTTCACGAAAGAATACGCAAAGGATTCCTTCAATTAGCAAAAAGGGAACCGAAGAGAATAAAAGTAGTGGCCGGCTGCAATTCTATTGAGGCTATTCATACAAAAATAATGGAAATAACCAATGCCTTCCTGAGAGGTTCCTAAGAGGAAATAAGATATGAGTTTACCGGAAATTCTAGGACAAAATAAAGCAATAAGCCTATTGCAAAAACAATTAAGCAGCAATAAAATTTCGCACGCATATATTTTTTCCGGACTGGAAGGCACGGGAAAAAGAAAAACAGCGTTGGAACTTGCAAAGGCATTGAACTGCCTGAACCAAACTGCGAATTCACCCATTTGTGACGCTTGCGCGTCCTGCAATAAAATCAACAAAGGAATTCATCCGGACGTGCATCTGATAGACTATGGCTTCCAGGCAGCTTTTCTTGAAGAAGATGTTGAAAAACAAACCCGCATCAAAATTGATACTGTGCAGGAAGTGCAAAAACAAATCAGCATGAAGGCCTCAGAAGGAAAATGGAAAGTATTTATCATAGATCCGGCTGAAAAAATGAATACCGAAGCGGCAAATTGCCTTTTAAAAACACTTGAAGAACCTCCGGAAAATTCATTATTGATTCTTGTTTCTTCGTCACACGATTCCCTGCCCCAGACAATTTTATCCAGGTGCCAGCATATCAGGTTCAATCAATTAAACGATGATATAATCTCGGGAATACTTGTAAATTTGTATTCACAAAAAGCTTCCGATATTGCGCAAATAGTCCAGTTTTCGCAGGGATCGGTAAGCAAAGCATTGAGATATTTAAATTCTTCGGACGAAATCAGCAGTTTAATTGGATTTTGGAGCGCTTTAAAAACAAACGCTATTTCTACGGATAAATTAATGGATTTCAGCGAAAGCCTCTCGAAAGACAAACAAATGCTTGAAGATTTTCTTGTTAAAATACTTATCCTTGCCAGGCTTGAGTTGAACCAGAATTCTCAGAAAACAACTGAAATTATCGAGTTCATAATCCAATGCAAAAAAGCCCTGCGTTATAATGTTAACAACAGCCTGTTAAGCGACATAATTTTGCTAAAATTGAATGAAATATTTAAGCTCAAAAACGAGGAGACCCTATGCCAGTTGTAGTCGATTTATTAGTAAGGCGCAAAGAGGATACAATATACGGAGATGTCGGAAAATTTAACCTGAATCTGGGAGAAAAAGTTATTGTTGACATAGACCAAACCCAGGAAGTCGGAACTGTTTTAACCAATGAACGGCTTATAGAAAAACATAAAATGGAAGTTCATAAAATTATCCGCAAACTCACAAATGACGACGTGCCGAGGTTAAAGGATAATTGCCAAAGAAACATCCAGGCTTCAAAATCCATAATCCAAAAAATCGAGGATTACGAACTGGATATGAAATTAACCTGTGTTGAGTATTCATTTGACCGGTCCAGGCTTTTTATTTATTATACAGCCGATACAAGAATAGATTTCCGCCAGTTAATTAAAGACCTGGGGCATATACTGAAAACACGCATTCAAATGGTTCAAATAGGCGTCAGGGACGAAGCTAAAATGCTGGGCGGATTCGGCCCCTGCGGCTGCCAGCTTTGCTGTAAAACTTTCCTCAAAACTTTCAGTTCGGTTACCGTCGAAATGGCAAAAATACAGGATCCTTCCCTGAATATAGCAAAAATGACAGGTGTTTGCGGAAGGCTGATGTGTTGCATAGCCTATGAAGACGCTTTCTATTCAGCCCAGGCAAAAAGAATGCCTAAATACAACAGCAAAGTCCAAACGCCTGAAGGCCCGGGAATAGTGACCAATGTAAATTACATTAAAGATGAAGTGACGGTTGAATTATCAGAAAAACAAACTAAAAAATTTAAGGCTGATCAGGTTACCCTGCTGCAAGCGCCTGTCAATAAACCTAAAAACAACAAATGAAAAAGAGATACTATATTACTACGCCCATTTATTACGTCAACGACCTGCCCCACATCGGGCACACCTATACGACCGTAGCGGCAGATGTGCTTTCGCGCTGGGCAAAGCTTCGCAATAAAGATACTTTTTTTCTTACGGGGACCGACGAGCACGGCAGCAAAATTTTGGAAGCCGCAAAAGAAAAAAATAAGCAGCCGAAAGAATACTGCGATGAAATTGTAGAATATTTTAAAAATACCTGGAAACAGATGGATATTTCTTACGATCGTTTTATCAGGACGACCGATGCAAAACATCAAGCGGCGGTTGAAAAATTCATAACACACCTTCACGAAAAAAACGAGATATACAAATCAAAATATGACGGGCTTTATTGCATGGGCTGCGAGAAATTCCTGACCCAAACCGATCTCGTTGAGGGTTGCTGTCCGGACCACAAAACAGTACCCTCTGTGCATTCAGAAGAAAATTATTTCTTCCGTTTAAGCAAATACAGGGAAAAGTTAATCGAAATAATTTCAGATAATAATCATCCCCAGCATTTTGATATCCTGCCCGAAGAAAGAAGAAATGAAATACTCGGCAAACTCAAAATCGGGCTTGAAGACATCAGCATTTCCAGGGCCAACCTGCCCTGGGCAATACCGATTCCTTTCGATAAATCGCAGACTATCTATGTTTGGATAGATGCATTAATTAATTACATATCAGCCCTTGGCTACGGCGAAGCCGGCCAGGAAGAATTCAATGAACTTTGGCCGGCCGACCTGCACCTTTTAGCAAAAGATATTCTGTGGTTTCATACTGTTATCTGGCCGGCTATGCTGCTTGCAAACGGCCTGCCTCTTCCAAAAAAAGTTTTTGCGCACGGTTTTTTTACTGTTTCCGGACAAAAAATGTCAAAAACCATCGGCAACGTAATCAAACCCGGAGAACTTATTCAGGCTTTTGGCGCTGATGCATCGCGTTTTCTTCTTTTGAATTCCTTCCCCTTCGGGGCTGATGGTGATATGAATCTAGCAGCTTTTAAAGGAAAATATAATGCGCACCTGGCCAATAATATAGGAAACCTGATTTCGCGGGTTACTAATATGGCCGTAAAATACTTTAGCGGGAAATTTGCCCTGCAAACAACCCGAACAAATGAATTTATGGAAGAAATAAAAAAATCCTTGCAAAAAACTGAAAAAGAAATTGAAGATATTAAACTTGACGGTATATTAGAAACCATATTAAGCTTATCTTCCTTCACAAACCAGTATATTGACAAACAGGCTCCCTGGAACCTGGCAAAAACCGACATGAAACAGCTTGAACTAGTGCTTTACAACTCATTGATGGCTATTAAGTATATTGCCGTTTTAATCAATCCCTTTATGCCTGAAACTTCCCGGAAAATATGGAAAACACTTGACGAACAGGACGACATAAAAAACGTCACAGCAAAAATTCCTGCGATTATCCCGCTCACCGGCAGGGAAATTGCTAAATCGCAGATTTTGTTTCCGAAAATAATATAAATATGATAGCCTACTCTTATAAAAACAATGTTTACCTGAACATCACCAACAGGTGCACTATGAACTGCACCTATTGTATAAGAACCAAATGGAATTGGGGCTACAGAGGCAACAATCTCAGGCTAAAAAAAGAACCTACTGTAAAAGAAATTATTAAAGAATCTGAAACCCTTAGAAAAAAAATTGCTTTTTCCCCATTAACCTCGGATATTGTATTTTGCGGATACGGGGAACCCTTAATACGGCTTGAGACGGTAAAAAAAGTTGCAGCCTATTACAAGAAAATAGGCCTCAATGTCAGGATAAACACTAACGGCCAGGCAAATTTATACCATGGGAAAAATATTTGCCCGGAATTAAAAGGTTTAATCGATAAAATATGCATCAGCCTCAACGCAGAAAACGCAGTCAAATACAAAAATGTAAACAGACCGCGTTACGGGCTTAAAAGTTTCAACGCCGTCCTGACATTTGCAAAAGAATGCAAAAAATATATAAAGGACGTTTCTATTACATCTGTAAAATTAGAAGGCACTGATATAAATAAATGCAGGCAGATTGCAAAAAAAATAGGCGTTAAATTTGTTGAAAGGCCCTTTTTATAAATTTACGCTTTCCCTCTTTTGCATAAGTAAATATCCCGCGAGCTTCCGCTCGGAAAATTTCAGAGGACTGCTTAAACATGAAAAATAAGCTTTCTATATTAATCACCATCCTGCTTTGTCTAATAGTACTAGGTGTTTTTTGGCATATTAAAGACCTCAAGGAAACATCCCTTAATAACGGACAGGTTACTTCCAATATTGAAACTCTCAGGGACAATGAAATTGGCTCCAATGCCCTGGGTTTACAGGAAGCTTTCGTTAAAGTATCCGAGCGGCTAAAACCAGCCGTAGTGAATATTTCAACCGTACAGATGCTGGATGACGCCCAGCAGGAATTTTATTTCGGGGATCCTTTTGAAGATTTTTTCCAGGATTTTTTTAACAGCCCGCAGGAGCAGAAAAAACAAAGAAAAAAATCATCCCAATATAGAACCGAAAGCGGCGGAACCGGCGTAATAATTGACCCGGAAGGTTATATACTTACCAACGAACACGTCATTCACGGCGCGAATGAAATAAAAGTTACGGTTACAATAAACAGTAAAGACAAAACCTATACAGGAAAAGTTATTGGAAAAGATTCAAGAACCGATCTGGCAATTGTAAAAATCAATTCAAACTCGGCAACCGAAAAATTTCCGGCGGCGCCCCTGGGTGATTCAAACAAAATACGCGTAGGCGAAATTGTGCTTGCAATCGGTTCACCCTTCGGGCTGGGGCAGACAGTAACTAACGGAATCATATCCGCGATAAGGCAGTCAATTGTAGTTGAAAACAAAGAGTACAGGGATTTTATACAAACTGACGCTCCTATCAACAGAGGAAATTCTGGAGGTCCGCTGGGCAATATTCACGGCGAAGTTATAGGAATAAACACGGCAATTTACGCCCCGACCGGCGTATTTTCTGGGATAGGTTTTGCTATCCCCATAAACCGCGCCAAAGAAATACTTGATGATTTAATCCGCCAGGGAAAAGTTGTAAGGGGCTGGCTGGGCGTGGAAATAAAGGACAAATCCGGAGCGTTCATAAACAGCATTATAAAGGATTCCCCCGCGGAGAAAGCAGGGCTTAAAAAGGGCGACGTAATTATTGAATTTAACGGCAAACAAATCGAGTCTGTAAGGAACCTTCAGGCAATAGTTTCCGATACAGGCCCGAAAAAGAAAATAAAGGTAAAATTTGTCCGCAACGGAAAAGAGAATATTGTTGATTTAGTCACCGGCGAAATGCCCAAGGAATGATTTATAAAGCTTCCTATGAAAAAGATAGTTATTGCGGAAGTTTAGTTTTCAAAGAAAAAGCAACACTTTTTAATACGCCGCCGACATATAACATATAAACCAGCCTGCCGACAGCGCAATAATAACAATAGCAGAAACAACATACCAATTAATAGACCTTAGGTAATGGTTTATTACAGAATGATTATGCACTACATCCGGTTTGTTTTTATGGTGTAAAACAATTGTTATATCATCTATTTGAAGCTTCTCATCCTCATTTTTTTTAAAGAGAACCATTTAATCCCCCCTATTATATGCACTATGTATATAGTATGATAAAGAGGTTTTGTCAATAGTACTTTGTAATTACAATGATTAGAAATCCTTTTAATCAGAGGAGGGGCAGTTTAGCGGATAATTGCGAATTTTCTGGCTGCTTTTTTACCTGTACTGCTTTGAAAAAGACATGTATAAACGCCGCATCCAAGCTTATCATAATTGCCGTTTACAAGATACCAGGACCAGCTGAATTGATTAGTGAATACTCTTTCTAATACCATTTCACCGGCTACGTTAAATATTTTCATCCTGGTATTTTCGGCTAAACCGGAAATTGTTGCCTGGTCAACGCAAGGATTCGGATAAATCATCAGCCTTTCAAAATCATTTGAAAATATAGTAACCTGACCGGAAGACCAACTATACCCGGACTGGGCCTGCATAAATATCCAATATTTGCCGGGGATAACATTAGTTGTATCCCACTGATATTTTTTCAGGGTTCCGTCAACATTGGCAATCAAATGTTTTTCCCCATCGAATGTTTCCGCATAGTACAAAGACACCTGCTGGTTATCTGCATTTACCCACTCAATATCATACAAATTCCCCTTGCTAATTATTGTATTCCAGCCTGCAGGGTTCGTGGTAACCAGCTCAGTGGTATAAACATCAGCAAGTTCAGCGAGTGTTGCAACAGCGACTTTTATATTTTTTAACGTAAAAACCAGGTCAAGTTTGTCAAGGGTTTCTCTGGTGCTATGGTAATAGGGGTTAAAATCCGGGCTGTCCCAGTCATAAGCTTCGGATAACTCCAATGCGGGATACCCATATTCCCAGAAAGCTGCATGGTCGCTCCACCAGGCATCATTATTGGTTGTCACAGCAAGAGGATGCTGGACATAATCCTTGTCTACAAAATCCAGGTATTCGCCTAACTGCTGGGAACTTTCATTTTCGGTAACATTGAGGTCATATTTAACACCGGGTTTTGCGTAGGCAATCATATCCACATTTAAAGCGCCCAAAATCTGAGTATCAGCCTGATAAAGAGACTTTACGTAGGCAAAACTACCAACCATGCCCTGTTCTTCGCCGGAAAAACATATAAATTTTATGGTGTAGGCAAAATCATATTGTTTCAGGTATTTTGCAGCCATCAATACGGCAGTAACGCCGCTTCCGTTATCGTCGGCGCCCGGCGCGCTGTTAAGCGGGTCTTCGCTGATTGAATCGTAATGCGCGCATATTACAAATATTTTTTCAGGATGCAGCTTACCCGGCAGCGTGGCGATGACATTATAATTTGTTGTACTGCTCTCGCTGACGTTTTTAAAAGGAAAAGTTGTAACTTCAAGCCCGAAAGAAGAAAAATTTGCAACCAGATAATCCCTGGCGTCATTGCATTTCGGGCTGAATGAATACCTCGTCCCGATATTTTGCAGGGCTTGTATGTAACCCGAAACTTCAGCCGTGCTAAGGCTGGCCAAAATAGCGGTAATCGTGCTGTGGCTGATAGCGCCATATACTGAGCGCGGCGCCATAAACCCAAAACTCTTCCTGATTTTCCGCGGCCAGGGGATAAATTCCGGTAAAAGTTTGAACTTTGATTTAACCGGTACCTGGCCTATCTGCGCGTTTTCATTTAATTTTATAAGAACATTTCCGTTTGAATTGTCCAGGATCTGCGCGATTTTTTTTAATTGAGTTAACTCATCGACGGATTTAACCCGGAACATATAATACCGTTGCTCCAAAGAGACGGGAGCTTTATCAAGGATTTCATAATTTTCTTTTAATGATTCGAGGTCTTCTTCCTGCACGCTGGCTACAATATAATCTTTGCAGGAAAATCTTAACTTGGCTTTATCAATGAATGGCTTGTCATTTTGAGGCAATTTTAAAAGCAAACTTTGTGAGATTTGTTCGCTTTGCGCGCTTATCGGCAAAGCAATAACAAGTATGAGCAGGCTTAGAAAAATATGTTTTAATTTTTTTTCCATGCGCGGTCGATTTTATAAAGGTTCTTGTTGACAAAAATACCATGGAAATACAATGACAATGCCAGGACAACTAAACCAGCCAGGCTATAGGAAATAATGAATTTTGTTTTGAAAGATGGCATGTTATTTCTGGCTAGTTTTTTGTGTCAGAGCATTCTTTAGTGCTTTGCGCATCAACTCTACAGGCGCTTTCTGCTTCGTCCATAATTGAAATGCCAGAATGCCCTGAAACAATAACATATCCAGTCCATTCATATGCCTGCATCCGGCCTTTTTTGCCGCTTTTATCAACGCTGTTTCACGGTTATATACAATATCATAAACAAAAATATTTTTTGTCAGCAGCCCCGGAGCAATTATGCATGGATCATTTTTTCCCATACCTACAGGGGTAGCATTAATAAGCATATCAATTTCACCGAAGATTTCGTTTAGTTCTGTTTTTTTTGTTACCAATTTTGCTTTATTTGTTGTTTTTACCTTTTGAAAAAGCTCTAATGATTTTTTTACGTCTAAATCGTAAATAAACAATTTTTTTATTTTCGGCACTGAGGTGCAAAGCGTCACCCCAATCGATTTCCCTGCCCCGCCTGAACCCATTAATAATATTTTTTTCCCAGCAAGTTTGAATCCCCGTACTTCAAGAGATTTTATAAAACCTGAACCGTCAGTATTATATCCTGTCAATTGTCCGTCATTTACGACGATGGTGTTTATCGCTCCGATCTTTTTCGCAAGCGGATCAATTTTATCCAGGTATTTCACTGCATTTTCTTTATGAGGGGCTGTTACATTTATGCCCGGAATATCTAATAATTCAAGAGATTTGATAGCAGTCTCCAAATTTTCAGATTTAATCTGGAAGGGGAGGTAGATCAGATTTAATTTCAAGTGCTGGAACGCGGCGTTATGTATCGCCGGAGACAGGGTATGCTTGATAGGAAAGCCAAAAATCCCGATTATTTTTGTTGAACCATCGATTTGAATCATAGAATAGGTTTTTTTATTTTGTTCTGAATTGTATCATACATATTTTTTGTCCTTTTATTGTTTGGGTCTTTAATAAGAGCTTTCTGACAATAATATTTTGCTCTCAAATAATCATTTTCGACAAAATATACCAGCATAAGTTGTTCCAGCGCAGTCTGATTTTCCGGTTCTGCTTTAAGAACTTCTTCACTCATGTTTTTTGCCAGATCATACTTGCCCTGATAGTAATAACACCAGGCCTGGTACAATTCTGACTTCACGCTATGTTCATTCGGAATACGCTTTAAACAAAAAGCACCGAAGAAAACAACCAGGGCTGCAACGATATAAAACATTCCTGTTTTTTTTCTATTTAAAATAACCCTGGAATCATCGAAAAAAACTCTCCTCATCCAATTGTTGATTACAATGATTGTAGCGGGCGAATAAAAATAAATCAATCCTATTACGAATAAACACAATGAAATAAAAATAAAAAATATCCTCATTTTTTCTCCGATAAAGGTTTTATTGAATCCCTGCCTTCCGGGAGGGGTAATATGTACTTTACTTTCTGCGCCAGTCCGGATTTATTAATGATTCTTTGTACAAGCTGGTGCACCAGGACAGAATGCTGAATACAATTATCCGGCTCAACTATCGAACCAAAAATGTATGTGGTCCCTTTTATTGTACAATTATCCCCGATCTTAACAGGGTATTCATCGCTTCCTGTAATAGTTACCCCGGTTTCAATTCTTACTTTGTTGCCTATCTTCACATTGCCTTTTATTATATCGCCGTCAAAAATTACGGTATCATCTCCGATGTGCATTTTTTGGCGCGGATAAGCCGAAAGGTGTACATTTTCACCAATTTTAACACGCTGTCCGAAGATAATATTTCCCTCAAGAATAGCTCTCTTTCCTATGCTAAGTCCTTTGTTGATTTTAACGCCCTTACCGACAAAACAACCTTCTCCGATTGTTATGTCTAAAGGAATCCCCCTGGAATCCAAATGCTGAATTCTTTTTACAACTTCCAGGTCAAGAAAAAAATCCTCCTCATCCTCAAAGGTGATAATATCTTTCAACAGCTCGAAATATTTGGCCCTAAGGATTGATTCCATTTTTTTTAGTTCGCTTCTGCTGTTAAACCCCAGCAGGGCATCGGCATGCTGGAACCCGGAATCTTTCGTATCTTTCTTTATTTCAAAAGATTCAACTTTATGGCCGGCAGCATTAAAAATTTTAACCAGGTCGGTCATGTACAATTCTTTTTGAACGTTATCGGATTTTATTTTGCCCAGATATTTTTTTAACAAATCATAACGGAACGCAATCATGCCCGAGTCAAATTCCCGGTTCTCAAGCAATTGCTGCCTGGTAAAATGGTATTCTTTTTTATTATATATTACTTTATGTATTTCATCAGGCAGCATCTTTATAATGTCCTTGGCCTGCATTATCTCCGCAACTTTCTGAAAATCATCCCCTGACTGATTCCCTTTTGAGTCCCGGTCCGGGATCCTGACGATTCTGCCGTACATATTTAACTCAACCGGCCCTTCATAAGCGCCCGTAAGCATCATGGCGGAGCAGGAACTTTTCTCAAAACGCCTGCGAAATTTTGCGACTATTTCCGCATCCAACAGTCCGGCATCCCCGGGAAAAACGAAAATATTGTTCTTTGATCCCTGTCCGCCTTTTATTTTTGAAACAGCGACTTGTAAAGCGTGGCCGGTTCCTTTCTGGACTTCCTGGTAAGCGAAAATTGTGTGAGGTGTATCCCCTAAAAGAGCGGCCACATCCTGCGCTTTCATGCCGACCACCACTACCTGATTAGGCGAATTAAGCCCTTTTTTTGCTGCCTGGCTCACACGTACAACCGAAGGAATTCCCCACAAAGCATGAAGGACTTTCGGTATTTCGGATTTAATTCTTTTACCTTTTCCCCCGGAAAGTATTACTGAAATGTTTTTAAATTTTGGATTTATTTGTTTTGATTTAAAGATTATTTCCATTCTCTGTTTCCTTTATTTTCGGCTTTTCCAGCCACCCGTGCACATATGCAAAAAGTTTAATTCTTTCGATAATTGTTATTTTTGTATATTTCAGGCCGTAACGGCGTATATTACCCAAATCCTGCTACAGGACTACTCTCGCGTGTATTTCAAGCGGTTTTTCAGTATTGGGTAATTTTGCGTAAACGAGCAACTCCCGTTCAATGTCTAGTGAAGATTTTGTTTCTATTGCAACCCCGCCCAATATTCATCAATGCATCAGCAGTAAACAAATCAACTAAAATGCCGCTTGCCGCTCTTTCAAATTTTCTTTTAGGCCTTTATCAGTCCTGTTTCTAAAAAAAAGCCCACGGTCAGACTCGGACTGACGACCTATCGCTTACAAGGCGATTGCTCTACCAACTGAGCTACGTGGGCATAAATGCGACACTTTTAATAATTGATTAAATATACTAAAATATACTAAAAATATGTTTTAAAGTCAAACAAGGCTAATTTGTACTTCAGCTACCTTAGCTTCAGTACAAATATACCCAGTTGAACCGGGCAAATTTGACATTTAATTGTTTTTTTAATAGAATTTGTACTTAGTTTTCCTTTCGTTTAAATAAAAGAAACCAATAATAACCGGGAATTTTTATGAAAAATGAAATAAGGATTTTCTCAGGCAATGCTAACCCTGAACTTGCTGAAGCTATTGCAAAAGAACTTGGCATAAACCTAGGCAAGATTTTTGTCAATACTTTTTCTGACGGCGAAATCCGGGTAAAAATCGAGGAAAATGTCCGTGGAAAGGACTGTTATATTATTCAGCCCACCTGCCCGCCTGTCAACGACCACATAATGGAATTATTAATCATCATGGACGCTTTATTGAGGGCTTCAGCCAGAAGAATTACACCGGTCATACCTTACTACGGTTATGCCAGGCAGGATAGGAAAGCCGAACCCAGGGTGCCGATAACGGCAAAATTGGTGGCAAACCTGATTACTTCCAGCGGGGCCGACCGAATTCTGGCAATGGACCTGCATGCCGGCCAAATACAGGGGTTTTTTGATATTCCGGTAGATCATTTGTATGCAAACCCGGTTTTTTTGAATTATTTTAAAAATAAAAAATTTATGGGCGACAAGGAATATTTATGTGTTGTTTCCCCGGATGCCGGCGGCGTTGAACGCGCAAGAGCTTTTGCAAAAAGGCTTGAGGCAAACCTGGTAATCATTGACAAAAGAAGGTCCGCGCCAAACCAGTCCTCAATCATGCACATTATCGGAGACGTTAAAGGCAAAACAGCCATAATGCTCGACGATCTTATAGATACAGGCGGTTCTTTGATCAACGCGGCTACTGCCTTAAAAAAAGAAGGAGTCAAAAGAGTGCTTGCCTCCTGTTCTCACGGCGTCCTTTCCGGAAACGCTATAGAAAGAATCGAGAAATCGGATATTGAAAAACTCATAATAACTGACACAATTCCTTTAAGAAGAAAATCTGAAAAAATAGTCGTATTATCGGTCGACAAATTACTGGCAGATGCAATAAAAAGGATTCATAACGAAGAATCCGTAAGTACGCTTTTTGTATAAAGGAGAGAGGTAAAAATGGACCAGATCACTTTAGAATCACAGACAAGAGAAGCAAAAACAAAAGGGCAGTTGAAAAAATCAAGAATTGACGGGCTTGTTCCGGCTGTACTTTATGGCTCAGACGAAAAAACAATTTCCCTTTTTGTGAAAGAAAAGGAAATTTCTAAAATTCTCAGGGTTGGTTTTAATCAGCTTATCAACCTTAAAGTTGACGGGTCGCCAAAAACAGTATTGATCAAGGAAATCCAGAAACACGTAGTATCTGAAAAACTCCTGCATGTAGATTTTCATGCTGTTTCCCTTCAAAAAGAAATTGAAGTTGAGGCACCGGTTCACATCATAGGGGAATGCCATGGAGTTAAATCGCAGGGAGGAATTCTTGAACACGTTTTAAGAGAGCTGAAAATCAGGTGTTTGCCGACAAATATACCAAAATCCATCGATATTGACGTATCAAACTTAAACATTGGGCATAACATATTAGTGAAAGATATTACACCGCCGGCTAACGTTACCATTTTAAGCACCAAAAACTCTATTATCGTTCACGTTGTCGCTCCTACTAAGACTGAAGAACCGACTGCGGCTGATGCTATTGCAGCTTCTCCGGCCGAACCTGAAGTAATTGCAAAAGGTAAAAAGGAAGAAGATGGCGCAGCTGCCGCTACAGCTCCAGCAACACCTGGAACAGCGGGTAACCCGGCGAAAACAGAAGCAAAGCCCGAGAAAAAATGATAGAGCTTATTGTCGGATTAGGCAATCCGGGCCAAGAATACGAATTTACACGGCACAATCTTGGCTTTATTGTTATAGATAAAATTGCTGCTAATCTGGGGCTGAAATTCAGGGTTTCAAAATCTCTTGAAGCAGAGATAACACCTTTGGCGCAGCCAGAAAAACTGTATCTTTTAAAACCTATGACTTACATGAACCTTTCCGGGACATCTGTCCTGAAGGTTATGAAAAAATACGCGATTGAACCAAAAAATATTTTAATTGTCTCGGATGATTTTTCACTGCCTTTAGGAAAACTTAGAATCAGGCTCCAGGGATCAAGCGGCGGCCACAACGGCATAGAATCTATTGTGTCGGCATTAGGAACAAATGATTTTCCCAGGCTTCGCCTTGGGATCGGGCCTTTGCCAAATACATATTCTGATTCAAAAGATTTCGTATTAAGCAGGTTTAAAACGGAAGAAAAACCGAAGGTATCTAAAATGACAGACTTCGCGGCTATTTCAGCCCAGGATATTTTTAATGGCGGAAATATGCGGGCAATAATGGAAAAAATAAATAGTTACAATCCTTAAAACAGAGTAACGACTTGCCGAAAATACTAAAAAAAACATTTCTTGTATCCGCAATACTATTCATGGTTTCACAGCTGCAGGCCATATCAATCTCGACTTACCTGTTTGTTGTGGACGGCGCTCAGGATAACCTTGAAGTTGTTATTCAGGGCCGGCCGCCAGTTTTTTCCTGGGAATTCACGGCTAACGGCAGTGTCTGTATAAGCTCTTTTACGCTTTCTGTCAGCACCGCAAATGCATTGCCGTTTACTTCCGCCATTTGGGTAATCACTGCTTCAACAAACTCAATAAATACTGCGAATCTGGGTGCTGGAAACTTCCGGACTACACTTAAATATAACTCAGACAATAGTGCAACGACTGCATTAACCTACAATTCCACGTATTACTGGAACTTAATACTTTATCAAGATGATGGCTCGTCAATTCCTATTCCGTCTTTTCCGTCACCGGCAAAATTTGTAACAATTATTTCCAGTTTAACCTTTGCATCGGGATATAGTTACGATTTGCAGGTTGACTATAACAATCCTTTTAACCCTTCTAAAGGACAGATAACCAAATTCAGATATATTATAAGAGACACCAACAGAAGAGTCAAAGTTAAAATATTCAACCTTTCAGGCCAGATTGTGAAAACTCTGGCAGGGGACCAGCTGGCATTAAAAGAACGTGAATACACTTTAATTTGGGACGGTAAAAATGAAACCGGTGAAGTGGTTCCTTCAGGCATTTATTTCGTTAATTTAGATGCTGCCGACCCGAAAGGAATTACCAGAAGAGTTGTAGTAACAAAAAAATAAATGAAAACTAAAAAAAGAATACTCATTTCGGTAATATTTTCATTAATCGTTTTCTGTTTTTCAAACCTGCACGCACAATCCACAGGGCTGGAATTTCTCAATATTGCCCCGGGAGCGCGCTCGGCCGGCATGGGCGAAGCTTTTACTCCCCTGGCAGATGATTTAAATGCTGTCTATTACAATCCTGCAGGCTTAGGCTTCATAACCAGGTCAGAATTTCAAGCGACTTATTCTTATTGGTTGGGAGATACATATATCGGTTCAGGTGGATTCTTATACCCCTCCCACACAGGTACTGTCGCGTTAAACGGAACCTATTTAGGCGGCACACCCATAACAAGATTTGAAGAAGGGTCGCTAAAAGACACTTTCAATGCTTCCGATATGTCAGCGGGCATATCCTACGGCATCAAGGCCTCAAAAACTTTTTCCCTGGGGTTAACCGGAAAATCCGTAACCGAAACTCTCGATACAAATTACAGCGCAAATATTTTATGCGGCGACGCGGGTTTTATCCTTCGGACAGAAAATGGAGCTTTTTCTTTTGGCTATGCCGCAAGAAATTTAGGCGTTAATGAGTTCTCTTTTTCAAATTCTTTGATAAAAGAAAAAATGCCTTTAACCCAAAGCGTTGGAATTGCTTTAAAACTGGACATGCCTGAACAATCCTCTCTGATAAATTTTGTGCTGCAAGGCGACCAGCCTGCATCCGGCCAGACAAGCTATAGCGCCGGCATTGAACACTGGGGAGCTAATGTCCTTGCACTGCGGCTCGGTTATAAATATTTTGTTGATGAAAAAAACACAAAAGCGCTTGATTCTATGTCAGGGTTGAGGGCCGGCCTGGGCATACATATTAATGGAATAGGGTTTGATTATGCCTACCAGCCGTTTGCTGCAGTAGGGGACACACACCGTGTTTCCTTCGTTATAAAATTCGCTCCTTTGTCTGTAACTCCTAAAACTTTTGACATGCTGCTTAAAATTGACCCGGCAATCTTTTCACCCAACAATGACGGTATAAAAGACAGTACATTTTTTCTGCCCCAAACACCCCCCCCTGACAAAAATAAAATCGTGGAATATCAACATTTATAATTCATTCAATGCTCTTATAAAATCTTTTTCGGGAGAAGAGACCCTGCCAAAAATTATCAATTGGGACGGTAAAACTGATTTAGGCGTATTCGCGCCCGAGGGCAACTACGAAGTGGAAATGGTTATCAATGCCGACGGAAAAGTCGGGCAGGTACAACACCAGCCTTTACAGATAGATTTGACATCCCCACAGCTCTCTATCACGGCCTCAACGGCTGTAATAACACCAAACGACGATAAAATAACAGATGAAACAACTTTTTTCTTCATTATCCAGGACACAAATCCCATTGAGCGCTGGCAGTTAAATATTATCAGCTCTAAAAACAAAACGATAAAAACTTATAAATCACCCGAAGAAACTATCCTGGGCGGCATCGTGCGAAGAGACGTAACCTGGTCCGGCAAAGACGACATTTATTCAGAGATTGTACCCAACGGGGAATATAAAGCCCAAATAACCGCTTTTGATGTTGCCGGAAATAAAACAACCGCGGAAACACCTATTACGGTAAAAGTTCCTCCGAAAGAAATAATAAAAAAACTCAAACAGGAATTCCAGGAGCTTAAAATTTCCCTCTCTTCAGAAGTTCTTTTTGACAGAAATAAGGCCTCGCTCAAACCGGAAGCCTATGCGGCTTTGGACAAAGCAATCGAAACAATTAAAAATTACCCTGATAATAAAGTTTTAATTGAAGGCCATACTGATATATCCGAAGCAAAATCTGAAACAGAGCTTTCCAGCCCGCGGGCCTGGAATGTTTACAGTTACCTTGTTAAAAAAGGCGTGAGAGCTGAAAGAATGAGCGCAAAAGGATGGGGTTCGCAAAAACCTATTGCTCCTAATACAACAAGAACCGGCAGGATGAAGAATCGTCGTGTAGAAATAACGATATCAAAAGAAAAAATAACAGCAAAACAAATTCAGCAGCCTGTTCAAAACGTTGAGCCTTCAACAACAACCCAATCCTTCGAACAACAGCAATCTACCCAAACAGCACAATAATTTTACCGAAGGCATTCACTTAGAATTCTTATTGCAGAATCTACGTCTTTTTTGGTAATTGTGAAAGGCGGCAGAAATCGCAGGATTTTGCTTTGCGTGCAGTTTATAATTAATCCTTTTTTAAGGCATTTTTCTACAATTCCGGCTCCGCTGTCAGCTACCAGTTCAATCCCCAGCATCAGGCCGGCTCCGCGGGCTTCCTTTATTATTCCGGGATACTTGTTTTTTAGGCCTGTTAGTTTTTTATAAAAATAATCGCCGGTTTTGACAACATTATCAAGCACTTTTTTGCCGCTTATCAGATTTAAGGTTTCGATCGCTGCCGCGCAGCTTACCAGGTTTCCCCCAAAAGTTGAACCATGGCCGCCGAAAGCTAAAACATCGCTGTACTTATCTTTGACAACCGTAATACCAAGGGGCAATCCGTTTGCAATGCTTTTAGCCAATGTCATCACATCCGGCTCAACGCCATAATACTGATATGCAAAAAGCCTGCCGGTCCTGCCCAAACCGCACTGAATTTCATCAAATATAAGCAACAATTTATTTTTATTGCAGAGAGCTCTTAATTCCTGTAAAAACTTCCTGTTTGCAGCGCAAACGCCGCCCTCTCCCTGGATAGGTTCAATAAGAACAGCGCAGGTTCTTTTGTTTATTAGTTTTTTTACAGATGAAATATTGTTCAATTTTGCGAATTTGAAACCGGAAAGAAAGGGATTAAAATACTGGTGGAACTTTTTCTGGCCCGTGGCGGATAATGTCGCCATAGTTCTGCCGTGAAAAGAATTATTAAAACTGATGATTTCATATTTCCCTTCGGGATTACCATGTCTTCTGGCAAGCTTTATGGCGCATTCATTAGCCTCGGCGCCAGAGTTGGATAAAAATACTTTACCTTTTTTAAAACTCTTGTTTATTATTAACTCGGCAAGCTTCGATTGCGGGCCTGTATAATAATGATTTGAAACATGTACCAGTTTTTCACATTGTTTTTTTATTGCTGCGGTAATTTTATTATGGCCGTGGCCCATATTGCAGACACTTATGCCGGTAAAGAAATCGAGATATTTTTTTCTATTTATATCCCATAGATATTTGTCTTTGCCTCTGACAAACACAACGTCCTGGCGTTTATAGGTCTGCAATATATATTTTTTTTCCAAACTAACTATCGTCATATTATCACCGTTCCCGATTTACCATTGACCCCATTTTTACCGTCAGTAATCTGAACTTGCTTTATTCCCTTCTTAATAGCTGCAGCAGCGCCCCTGAGCTTAGGCATCATGCCGCCGGTTACAATACCGGACTTTATCATTTTTTCAATGTTTTTAGCCCTTACAATTTTAATAATTTTACCATCAGGGCCTTTCACACCCGGCACATCCGTAAGAAATACCAGCCTTTGGGCTTCAAGCGCCGCTGCTAATTGCGTAGCGGCAGTATCGGCGTTAAGGTTGAGGGCTGTGTGCCCGAAATCCTGAGAAACGGGCATAATTACCGGTATAATTCCGGCCGCAAACAGCAATACCGGAAGCTTCGTATCAATTTTTACAATATTGCCGACATAACCTAATTTTTTTATGCGTTTTGATGTTATTAAATTACCTTCCCTGCAGGATATTCCGAAAGCAAAACCGCCCGTCTTATTTAAGCGGCTGACGATTGAATCGTTAATAGCCTTCAGCGCTTTTTCGACTATCTGCATCGTTTTAATATCCGTATATCTCAAGCCGTTTATAAACATTGGCTTGATTCCTGATTCGTTCATCATTTTGCTGATCTGCGGGCCGCCCCCGTGAACCAGCAGGACCGGATTATTTTTGTTTATTGAAACAATATCCTTCAATATTTTTTTTGCCGAGGCTTTATCCTGTGTCGCGTTCCCGCCGTACTTTATCACAATAATTTTGCTCATATATTCTCCGTTTGTCTTAAAAATGTTACTATTGTATCGCCGTATTTTTCTTTCCTGAAAATATTAAAAAAAGCAGGGTCAATTTTTTCTGTCTGGTGATGCTGAGCTACTATTACACCGCCTTCTTTCAGCAAGTTCGCTTCCTTGATATTTTTAAGCACCTGGTTTACCAAATAAGCTTTGTAGGGAGGGCCCTGGAATATAATGTCAAAGTATTTCTCTTTTAACATAGCTGACAGCCACTGCAAACTGTAAGTAACATCTCTTTGGTAAACGCCGGCACATTCCTTTATTTTAATTTTTTCGAGGTTATTATTTATCATTTTTATCGAATCAGAAGAAGACTCTACAAATACAGCATGTTTCGCCCCTCTTGAAAGAGCTTCAATACCGACGGACCCCGTTCCTGCGAATAAATCCAGAAAAGCGCAGTCCGGAAGCCTCGGCGTCAGGATATCAAACACCGATTTCTTAATTTGGGCAAGAATGGGGCGCAATTCCAGGTGCCCCGGGATTTTTGTTAACTGCTGGCCTGAAAACTCGCCGCCTATAATTTTGATATTTGGATTAGCCATAATTTTTACTCGCCTGCGAGGTTAAAGATTTTTTTCGTATCAAATCTCACGCTGGCGCGGTAAATAAGAGAATAGGAATAAAAATACGCCCGCCAACACATAATATCAGCCATAAAGTGCGTTAATACGCCTATATACGCTCCCAGTAAAATCGGCGTCTTTAATTTAATTACAATAAATGTAAACACTGCCAGGACTTCATATGAATGCAAAAGAACATAGACTTTTTTTAACCTGGCTTCATTTAACCTGTAAAAAAAATCACTAAAACCAAACGTGATTTTTTTAACATCCATGAAATAGTCAAATAAATGGTCTAAATCAATAAATATGCCGGCCAATAAAACGCTAATGGCTACTTCATATGATTTGAAGACCAAGTATGCAACGCTGCTTACTGCAATTGAAATTATAATATGGACTTCTAATTTGAAGGCGCACCCCCCAATTTTAAACATTTAGGTATTTGATTTGCAAATATACTATTATTATGTTTTAATAAAATATCATAATTGGAGATAAAAAACAACTTTGATTATTAAAAAAATCCTGACGAACCTTACTGCTATTGAGCTATTTGAGGCTTTAAAAGAAGAAAAAAATGCCATTTTTTTAGACAGCAATGACCCCAGTTCCAAATTCAGCAGGTATACTTTGATTTTCGCAGATCCTTTCCTGAAATTATGTTCAAAAAAAAAGGATGCCTTTAATAAATTAGGTATTTTATTGAATCGATACAAAATATCAGCCAAAAACTGCTATTTCCCTTTGGGCGCTGCGGCCGGGTACGTTTCTTATGAATCCGTTTTGGAATTTGGATTTTACGACTGTTCTATAATTTACGACCATTTTAAGAAACAGGCATATATAGTTTCTACGGGCCTGCCTGAGACGAATAAAACTAAAGCAAAAGAAAGAAGCACAAAACGGCTGAATTACTTTCTGGATAAAATCCAGTCATACAAAAAGACAAACCCTGAAAACGATGTTCTTTACCAAAGACACAGATCAAAAATATTTTCAAACTTTACTAAATCTCAATATTTTGCCGCGATAAACAAAATCAAAAGATACATTGAGCAGGGCGATGTATACCAGGTGAACCTTTCACAGCAATTCCGCACAAAGTCAACAATTAATCCGTATTCGCTTTATAAAATAATCAGGCAAAAGAATAAAGTTCCTTTTGGCTCCTATATAAAATTTAATGACAAAGAAATACTCTCTTTTTCAATGGAAAGGTTCTTAAGGATTCATAAAAACGATGTTGAAACAAGACCCATTAAAGGGACAGTGCCAAGAGGCAATTCGCCGAAGGAAGACCGAAGGCTCGCCAAAGAACTTTTATCCAGCAAGAAAAATCTTGCGGAATTACTTATGATAACCGACCTGGAAAGAAACGACTTGGGCAGGGTCTGCAATTATGGCTCCGTAAAGGTAGAAAAACTGCGGGAAATAGAAAAATATTCGACAGTATTCCATCTGGTTTCGACAATTAGGGGCAAGCTTCATAAAAATGAAACTCATTTGGACTGCTTAAAAGCCTGTTTTCCCGGTGGCTCGATAACCGGCACGCCAAAAATCAGGTCTATGGAAATAATATCAGAACTTGAAAAGACTAAAAGAAATGTTTACTGCGGAGCTATAGGCTATTTTGGGTTCAATAGGATTACTGATTTCAATATTGCGATAAGGACTATATATACTGATAAAGGGAAATTGTATTTTAATTCAGGCAGCGGCATAACCTATGATTCAAAC
The DNA here is from genome assembly GCA_018816525.1 of Elusimicrobiota bacterium. Classification (NCBI taxonomy): domain Bacteria; kingdom Pseudomonadati; phylum Elusimicrobiota; species Elusimicrobiota bacterium. The sequence continues at coordinate 27,911 of JAHIVV010000003.1, read as the reverse complement.
CCGCAGCAGGAATACGAAGAGACACTTTACAAAGTAAAAACTTTTCTGGAGGTTCTATGACAGTTTATTTAAATGGTAAAATTACTGATTTAAATGAAGCAAAAATATCACCTTTAGACAAAGGGTTTCTCTTCGGGTCAGGAGTATTTGAAACTCTTCGTTCCTATAACAAGTCCATTCCTTTTGTTGACAAGCATTACAAAAGGTTAAAAAGAAGCGCAAAAGAATTGCGAATCCCTTTTAAGCTTTCCCTGAAAGACTTAACCGGTATTTTGTTTAAATTGCTTGAAGCTAATAATTTAAACAATGCTTATATCAGGATCACGCTCAGCGCCGGCACAGAAAAACCGACACTTTTCATATTTATGAAAAAATTAGACCCTATCCCTGGAACATTTTATTCAAAAGGCGCAGATTTGGCTATTTCTTCTTACAGAACCAATAATTATTCTTTTCTGCCTAAATATAAAACGCTGAGTTACCTTGAAAACCTGAATGAAAAAACAAAAGCCCTTAAAATGAAATGCTTTAATTCTTTATATACGGATCCATCAGGAAAATACTTAACCGAATGCGCGTCAGCCAATATATTTGTCGTGAAGGGCAAAACAGTCTATACCCCGGCCTTAGAGCCCTTTCCCATTCTTCCGGGAATAATAAGGGAAGTTATTAAAGATTTATGTAAAATTTTGAATTTGAAATTAGTTGAGAAGAATATTTTAAAAACTGAATTACTCAATGCGGATGAAGTATTTATTACAAATTCAAAGATTGGAATAATTCCGATAAAAAAGATAGGCGGCTTTTATATTGGGAAGCCGGGTAAAATTACCCAATTACTTATGAACCAATATTTCAAAACAGCCTTTAATTTGGTAAAATAGGCATATGAAACGTATTTACATAGACCACAACGCAACCACACCGGTTCACCCCGAAGTTTTACGAGAGATGTTGCCATTTTTGAAAGAAAATTTTGGCAACCCTTCCAGTATCCACTGGTTTGGACAACAGGCGCACAATACTTTGGAAAATGCCCGGGAACAGGTAGCATCCTTATTTAATGCTGAAACCGCAGAAATATTCTTCACTTCCGGCGGAACCGAATCAGACAATTTAGCTATAAAAGGGGCGGTGTCTGCTTTAAGACAGGACTGCAGTCATATAGTAACTTCACAGATAGAACACCATGCAGTGTTAAACACATGCAAATATCTTGAAGAAGGCCTCAAGGTTACTTACCTGCCTGTTGATAAATATGGTATTGTTAAATTAGGTGAACTTGAAAAAACGATTACGGCTAATACAATACTGGTAACAATAATGTTTGCAAACAACGAAACAGGCGCCATTCAGCCGATTGAAGATATTTGTAAAATAATTCAATCTGTTAATAATGAACGCTCAAAAATCAGCCGGCCTAATGTTGTTTTTCATACAGATGCAGTACAGGCAGTGGGCAAATTACCTATAGACCTCAAACAGCTAGAGGTAGATTTGCTATCTCTTTCCGCGCATAAAATTAACGGCCCGAAAGGCATAGGAGCGTTATATATCCGCAAGGGAACAAAAATGCAGCCTCTATTACACGGCGGCCACCACGAAAAAAACATGCGGGCCGGAACTGAAAATATCCCGGGTATAGTCGCTTTGGGTAAAGCCTGTGAAATCGCAAAAAAAACCCTTGAAAAAGAAGCAAAACATCTTGCGAAATTGCGGAATAAACTTTGGAAGGGTATTTCTGAAAAGATTGAACATGTCAATCTCAACGGGCTTCCGGAAAAATGCCTGCCGAATACTTTAAACGTATCTTTTGAATTTATCGAAGGCGAGTCTATGCTTCTTAACCTTGATTTAAAAGGCATCGCGGCGTCAGCCGGGTCAGCCTGCACCAGCGGAAGCATGGAACCCTCTCATGTTTTAAGCGCTATGGGAGTGGATCCGGTAAAAGCACAAGGCTCGCTGAGGTTTTCTTTAGGCCTGAATAATACGGAAGAAGAAATAGACTATATCGTGGAAACTCTTCCGGGTATTGTTAAAAAATTGCGCGCCATGTCCCCCATTTATAAGAATAAAAAGAAATAAAAGGAACATCCAATATTCTGATTACCTGGAAACTTATGGGTTTTGTGATCGGTATTATTGGAAACTTTTTTGAAACTCCGTAAGTAGCAGGAATGGTATTATCGCTTGCCGGGCCGATAACTTCTTACGGAACTATTTTGGTTGTTAAAAAAGAATTCGGGCTGAAAATATTGATTATTTATCTGGCGGTTATTAGTGTTTTGTCTTTACTGGCGGGGATTTCATTTTCGCTTCTGTTTCAGGGGTATAGAGTTTCTCCCTTTTAAGCATCCTTAAAAATGAATCGAGGTGTTTGCTGACTTTTTTGCCATTAGCGTTTCCAGCAATAGTCTGAAGGAAAAGTTTTTTAAGTATATCTATATCTATTTCGTCCTGCCTTAATTTTACCAGCATCAAACAATCACGAAGGTCGTCTGACTTAGCCCTGAATAATTTGCTGATTATGATATCGTAATAATTAAGCACGCCTACGTACATATATTTATATTGCTTAAGCGGGATATGCCAATCTCTATCGAGAGGTGAATTCATCAGTTCAATAGTATCAGTTTTATCTCCCCTGTAAAAATCAACCTTAAAACCGTATTCCCTCTTCAACCCGCCTTTTTTGTTTGATACATAGCCTTGTTGTTGAAGAATTTTTGTTAAATAATCGTATTCGGTAAATTTTGGAACGATGAAATGTATATCGGTGGTCGTTTCTTTAATATCCAGAAAGGTTAATGCCGTACTGCCGCAGGCAATAAGGTGAACTCTTTTGCCTATTATGCTATCCCAGGCAATAAGCTCATTAAACAGGCTTGTTTTATCTACTTTTGGGTTGTTCAAGGTAGTTACATTATATCAAATTTGGGGGTGTTTAGCAAGGAAAAGTCAATTACTCGTAGAACTTATTGGTTATCGGCATGCGGCGGTCGCGCCCGAAAGACTTTGGCGTGATCTTTATTCCCAGGGGGGACTGCCTTCTTTTGTATTCGTTTCTGTCAATCATCGAAATAACTTTTTTTGCGGTATCCTTCCTGATGCCTTTCCTTACAATACTGTCCAGGCTATAGTCCTTTTCAACATATTCGTCGATTATTTTATCTAATTCACTGTAAGGCGGCAGGGTATCCTGGTCAGTCTGGTTTTTCTTTAATTCTGCGGTTGGCGGGCGCACAAAAATGCTTATAGGGATAAGTTCTTTCCCCTCTTTTTTATTCCTATATTGCGACAATTTATAAACAAGAGTTTTCGGTACATCTTTGATAAGTGCAAACCCTCCGGCAGTATCGCCGTATAGCGTGCAATATCCAACGCTAAGCTCGCTCTTGTTGCCGGTAGTAACAACAAGCCAGCCAAACTTGTTTGAAAAAGCCATAAGAATATTGCCCCTGATACGCGCCTGTATATTTTCTTCCGTAATGTTGGGTTTTGTGCCTTTAAAAGGCCCGCTAAATGTTTCCAGATACGCTTTGTGGAGCTTTTTAATGGGAATAACGTATAATTTTATTCCTAAATTTTTAGCAAGTTTTTTCGCATCATTCAGCGTACCGCTTGAAGAATACTGCGAAGGCATGGTTAAAGCGACTACATTGTCTTTACCCAATGCATCCACAGCTAAAGCGGCAACTAACGCAGAATCTATGCCTCCGCTAAGCCCTAAAACTATCTTTTTAAAACCGTTCTTTTTAACATAATCGCTGAACCCCAGCACGAGAGCCGCATAAACTTCTTCCAATAAAGAAAACTTTCGTTCAATTCTATTACCGCACGGTTTTGCGCAATCTATATCAACCGTTAAAAGATCTTCCTCGAATTGTTTTGCCCGGGCTATTAGTTTGCCCTTATCGTCAAATGCCATACTCGCTCCATCAAAAACCAGTTCATCCTGAGCCCCGGCACAATTACAATAAAGAACGAAGGTTTTATTTTCTTTTGCAATCCGGCGTACAACGTTCTGGCGCAAGTCCAATTTCTGAATATGGTAAGGGGATGCTGAAATATTTATTATTATTCTGGCTTTCCCGGAAGCTGCCTGCGCTTTTTGCGGCCCGTTGCTGTGCCAGATATCTTCGCAGATATTGATCCCTATTTTCCTGCCTTTGCCAAAATTTATTACCGGGCAGGTATCACCCGGGGTAAAATAGCGCAGTTCATCAAAAACACCGTAATTCGGCAGAAATATTTTTTTATAAATACTTACAAGCTTTTTGTTGTTTATTAAAGCTGCAGCATTGTAGAGTTTGCCTTTTTCACGGTAAGGAAAACTGACTATTGCAAATATCGATTCTGTTTTTTCAATGATTTTATCGAGGTATTCCCTGTTTTTACTGATGAAATGCGGCTTAAGAAGTAAATCTTCCGGCGGGTAACCGCTCAAAGCAAGTTCAGGAAAAACAACAATATCGGAACCAAGTTCCCTGGCTTTATCTATATATTGTATTATCTTCTCTGAATTGCCTGCAAGATCGCCTACTGTGGTATTTATTTGGGCCAAACAGGCCCTGATATTTTTCATTTACTCGGCTATCTTATGCCATACACTCTGCATGCGTTTTACTGCTTCTTTTATTCTATGAACCGGAGCGGAACCGAAAGACAATCTCAAAAAGCCTTCACCGTATTTTCCAAAAGCAGCGCCAGAAAGCGTGGCGACGTGCCCTTCTTCAAACAGTATTTCAAAAACTTCTTTGCTTGTTTTACCGGTTTCCCTTATATCAAGAAATAAATAAATACCGCCTTTAGGGCAATGGCATTTTACTTTGGGCAATTTTACGATTTCTTTTACAAAAACATCCCTGCGTTTTTTTAATTCCCCGCGCATTTTTGTGACTATTGCTTCCGGGGCTTTAAGCGCTGCAATCCCCGCCCATTGAGTAAAATTCGGAGAGCAGGAAATTGAGTTGTTGATAAGATTCGAGACTACTTTTGCCAGGTCTTTGTTCATTACACCGTAACCCACGCGCCAGCCGCTCATAGAATAGCTCTTTGTGAAAGCGTTTAAAATAATCGTTCTTTCTTTCATGTTCGGGAGAGAACTGATACTTTCAAATTTTCCTTCAAAAACAAATTTATCATAAACTTCGTCTGAAAGCACCCATAAATCATGTTCTTTAGCCAATTGGGCAATACGGACTAAACTTTCATGGGTCAGGATCCCTCCTGTGGGGTTCTGCGGTGAATTGACGATAATATACTTAGTTTTTTTGTTTATAAGTTTTTCAAGGAGATCCAAATCGAAATTAAAATTCTTTTCCGCTATTAAAGGGATCGGAACCGGTTTTGCATCAATAAAATTAACGACAGATTCGTATGTAGGGAATCCCGGGTTCGGAACAAGGACTTCATCACCTGCATTGATTGTCGCGAGCAAAGTATAAAAAATAATGGGTTTTGCTCCGGGAGTTACAACTACTTCTTCCGGTTCAACAGGTATGCCGCGGGTTTTAGCTATATATTTTGCAATTTCAATCCTGAATTCAAGTAATCCCTGGGAAGGGAGATAATGTGTTTTATTTTCATCAATAGCCTTTTTACAGGCGTTTTTAATAACTGTCGGTGTATCAAAATCGGTATCGCCTATTTCCATATGGACCATGTTGATACCTTTGCGTTCCATCTCTTTTGCTCTTGCCAATACGTGAAAAGCCTGCTCTGTGCCCAACTTGCTGATTCGGTCCGCGATCTGCATTTTATACCTCTCTAATACCCCATGGTGTATATTCCCTTTATATTTTTACGTTTTTATAAGTTACAATTCGCTTTTCTTGTTTAATCGGGTTAAATGATTGCAAAGCATCCAGCCATGATATGTATTTTTCAAATGTATTAAATTTAACAGGAACAACGCCTTTCCTGAATTCCAATTTACGTTTTTTATTTTTAGCATCACACAACATTTCCTTTTTTTCTTGCACGGAAAGTTTCATTTTATTCTCTTGACTATTTCTTTTAATTCCTTGCCTCTATTAAATAACTTAAAATATTCTTCTACCAATTTAAAATTAAGACTTTCTTTATTCCATTTAATTACTTGCTCAATATCAGCTATATCCTGATGATACCTTTGCGGATCATTTGAAATTGCCTGTATTTTTAAACCGATTATATCTTCAGGCCCTATGACTTTTATTTGTTGGCCAAAAACATCTTTGTATTTTGCCCTGGAGAGCATATTTAATGCATATTTTCTATGGGCAAATAAGAAATCAACTTGGCCTAAATCGGTAAAATCAGACAAATAATTAGCTACATTTTCAGTTTTTTGAAGAACCTTATATCCATATTTCTTCATGATATTGTTTACTAAATCTGACTGATCAAGCAGTACCATAAAGTCAATATCAAGGGTAGTTCTGCTTACCTTGGAATAATAAAGAGCATGTCCGCCTATTAGAGCAAATTCAACCTTATTGTTTTGAAACTCTGATATCAATAACTTGAACACTTTTTCAAAATTCATAATTCCAAAAGGAAAAATCGGGGTGATTGGATTCGAACCAACGACCCTCCGGTCCCAAACCGGATGCTCTAAGCCAACTGAGCCACACCCCGATTTAATTATTTCTTTGTTACCGGGAAAAGATATTCTATTTCCCAATCTTTGCCATTCATCTTGTATATTTCAATAACACCGCTGTTAATAGTAAACCCATTTTGGGTAATCCAAGGCATTGCTTTAGGATACACAACAAATGCGCCCATTGCAGGATGGCCTTTAAAAACGGCTGTTACATATAAACGCTTGTCAATCTTTTTGAATTTAAACGGCTCCGGTAATTTAACAACGGGTTTCTGAACCAACATACCGCCATTGCTTAATAAATCTGCTTCTTTAACTTTACTAGGATCGCTAAGATATTCTCCGAAAGAGTCTATACTTGCATATTTGTTGTCTTTTAGGTATTTATCGACTAAAGCTATCGTTTCAGTTATTTTCATATATGACCCTTTATGCTCTGCATAAACCATATTCAAGGGGCCAATTTCCTGCGTTTTAAATTCAATCTTCTGGAACACTCCTGCCTGCCACATTCCAAAAACCACTAAACCAACAAGCACAACAAAAACAATTACAATAATTTTAAACGCTTTCATCTTTTTCCTCACTTGTAGAAGATTGGAAGATTGGATTTATTTATTATATGAACTATTGCTCAATATTTCAAGTAGTATTTCTTTTGACTTTCTTAGCGCCGCGCCGCGGTGGCTGATTTTATTTTTTTCTTCCGATGACATTTGAGAAAAGGTTTTATTCTGTCCTTCCGGGATAAAAATCGGGTCATAGCCGAACCCATTATCGCCTTGCGCTTTTGCCGCTATTTTCCCTTTCATAACGCCTTCAACAGTATAAGTTTTGCCGTTTGGAACAACTACAGCTATTACACAGCGAAACCTTGCAGTCCGTTTGCTATCAGGAATATCTTTAAGCAGAGACAGCAGCTTCTTATTATTATCCTCATAACTGCATTGTTCTCCGGCAAAACGCGCGGAATAAACCCCCGGTTCGCCGTTTAATTTATTCACTTCAAGGCCGGTGTCATCAGCCAGGGCAATAAGGCCGGTAAATTCTGAAATCTCTCTTGCTTTTTTTATTGCATTTTCTTCAAGAGTTAAGCCATCTTCAACAACTTCCGGGGCATTTTGGAAATCCCCCAGGGACAAAATCTCAATATTGCCCGGCACTTTCATTACAGCGGCAATTTCTTTTATTTCCCTGAGCTTATTTTTGTTATCTGTCGCTATTACCAGCTTCATAGTTTGATTATTTTTTTCTGGTGTTTTACTATCTCTTTTATTCCATTTTTTGCGAGATCCAGCATTTCCTTCATGTCTTTATCCGTGAATACTTTGCCCTCTGCGGTGGACTGAACTTCTATGTACTCATTCTTGTCTGTCATTACCACGTTCATGTCAACCTGCGCGGCGTTATCTTCGGTACAGCACATATCAAGTATCTTTTTATTATTGACCATTCCTACGCTGATGGCTCCGATATAGCTCTTGATAGGATTGTTAAAAAGTTTTTTTTCTGCGATTAGTTTCTGAATTGCCTGGCTGAGAGCAATAAAGGCCCCGTTGATTGATGCGGTCCTTGTTCCGCCATCGGCCTGGATAACATCACAGTCTATAACGATTGTCCTGCGGCCTAATTTTGACAAGTCGACAATCGCCCTTAAAGACCTGCCGATTAATCTCTGTATCTCATGGGTTCTGCCGGAACCAATACTTCTTTGCCTGGCGGTACGTTCCTTTCCTGCGCGGGGAAGCATGGCATATTCAGCTGATACCCAACCTATTTCTTTGGCTTCGCAGTGCGGAGGAACCCTGTCTTCAGTGATTGTTGCAACACATAAAATTTTTGTATCACCCATCTGGAACAAACACGAACCGTCGCCGAATTTCACATAATTTTGTGTAACTTTTATTGGACGCAAACCCGTACCTCCTAATTCAAAGCTTCTAAATATTTTTTTAAACTGGCTAATTTACTTTCATTTTCCTGTTGGAAACCTTTCAATCTTTCTATCTCCTTTTCAGGCGCATGCTGTAAAAACTTTTCATCTGCTAATTTTCTGTTAAGGTTCGCTATGTCGTTCACAATTTTCTGCATATTTTTGTCGAGGCGCGCCTTTTCCTTCTCGAAATCAATTATTCCTTCAAGAAGCACAAATACTTCCACATCTCCAGCAGCAAAGAAAGCTGAATGTTTCGGTTTATTGCCGGAGCAAGAAATTTTATTAACCTTACACATCAGCGTAAGGTTAAGCAGGTATTTATTCAAAATACCGGTCTTGCTAGCCTTGCTAGTATCCTTGCTGTTGACCACTATTTCAAAAGTTTTTTGCGGTTGTACATTCATGTCTGCGCGGATAGTCCTGATGCCGTTAATTATTTCCATTATAAAACCTATTTCATTTTCGGCATCCGGATTCTCTAGTTTAGCGTCTTTTTTCGGCCAGGGGGCCAGCAGGATGCTTTCAGCTGATTCACTTTCCGGCATGAATTCTTTTATTTTTTGATAAAGTTCTTCCGTAACAAACGGCATGACCGGATGTATCAATTTCAGCGAACCTGCCAGCACATGCAACAGAACTGCCTGTATGGTTTTTTTCTGTTCGGGGTCGGCAAAACGCGGCTTCGAGAATTCAAGATACCAATCGCAATATTTTGACCAGAAAAACTCATGGATTGTGTGCGCCGCGGCGGTAAAATTCAATTCTTCTAAAGACTTTGAGGTTTTTTCTATGGTTGTGTTATATTCGGATAAAATCCACTTATCCATAGGGGCCAGAGAGGATTCTAAATTTGAAATTTGAAATTTGAAATTACTATCAACATTCATAAGGATAAATCTTGTGGCGTTCCAGATTTTGTTGCAGAAATTCCTGCCGATTTCACATTTTTCTTTTGCAAAGAGTATATCCTGACCCATGGGAGAAAGGTATGTAATTGTGAATCTTAAGGCATCGGCGCTGTATTCATTGATAATATCAATAGGGTCGGGTGAATTTCCCAAAGACTTGCTCATTTTTCTACCCTGGGCGTCTCTCACCATGCTATTAAAATAAACTTTCTTGAAAGGCACTTCGCCCATAAATTCAAGGCCGGCCATAATCATCCTTGCTACCCAGAAAAATATAATGTCAGCCGCGGTTATAAGTGTTGTTGTCGGATAAAAGTATCGCAGGTCTGCGCTTTCTTTGGGCCAGCCGAGAGTTGAAAACGGCCATAACCAGGAAGAAAACCAGGTATCTAACACATCTGGGTCTTGTTCTATTTCAGTTCCGCCGCATTTTGGGCACTTATCTGGTTTTTTTGTTGAAACTATCGGAGGGCAGTTTGTATTTTTACAATAATAGACCGGAATCCTATGGCCCCACCACAACTGCCTGGAGATACACCAATCATTTATATTCTCCATCCAGTGCTGGTAAACCTTTGTCCATCTTTCCGGATAAAATTCTATTTTACCGTCAAGCACGACTTTAAGCGCTTTTTCTGCCAGAGGCTTCATCTTCACAAACCACTGGTCAGATAGATAGGGCTCAATCATAGTATCGCATCTATAGCAATGCCCTACTGCGTTTTTATGCTTTTCTATCTTTAAAATCAAATCTTTTGCGGTTAAATCTTCAACAATTTTTTTACGGCATTCAAAACGGTCAAGGCACCGGTACTCTTCCGGCACATTTTCGTTCATTTTTGCGGCAGTATCAAAAACTACTATTCTTTCCAGGTTGTGCCTCAACCCTACTTGATAGTCGTTAGGGTCGTGAGCAGGTGTTACTTTAACCATGCCTGTGCCGAATGCTTTATCTACAAATGCATCAGCTATTATCGGGATTTCCCTGTTTACCAAAGGCAAAATCGCAGTTTTCCCGATAAGCTGTTTATATCTTTCGTCAGACGGGCTTACGGCTATAGCTACATCGCCAAGCATGGTTTCCGGCCTGGTTGTTGCAACAACCACATAAGCATCTGAATCTTTTATCGGATATTTTATATACCACAGGTTTCCATCATGGTCTCTATGGTCAACTTCATCGTCGCTGAGGGCCGTACCGCATCTCGGGCACCAATTTACTATATATTTGCCTTTGTAAATCAGCCCCTTATCATAAAGTTTTACGAAAACTTCCCGAACTGCTTCTGAAAGCCCTTCGTCAAGTGTGAAACGCTCTCTATGCCAGTCGCAGGAACACCCTAAATATCTTAATTGCCTGATTATCGTACCGCCGTATTCTTCTTTCCATTTCCAGACGTACTCGATAAATTTTTCGCGGCCCAGGTCTCTTCTGAATATTTTCTCTTTGGCGAGTTTTTTTTCAACAACGTTCTGGGTGGCTATTCCTGCGTGGTCGGTTCCGGGGATCCAGCAGGTTTCGAACCCGTCCATTCTTTTATATCTTGCAAGAATATCCTGCAGGGTATTGTTCAGGACGTGCCCCATGTGAAGGATTCCGGTGATATTTGGCGGAGGGATGACCATTACAAATGGTTTTTTGGAAGGGTTTACGCGCGCTTCAAAATATTTCTTTTCTTCCCAGAATTTATACCATTTGGCTTCGGTTTCTTTAGGATTATAAACTTTTTCCAGTTCCATGATTGTCCATTATATCTAAATCAGCCGTTTAAGTCAAAAAATGATATGTTAAAAATGTATTTTTGTCAAAAAAATAATAATTTGCTATATATACAGTCATGGATAAAATAGTCATCCGCGGAGCAAGGGAACACAACCTAAAAAACATCCACCTGGAAATTCCGCGCGATAAACTTGTCGTAATAACAGGTTTATCAGGCTCTGGAAAATCCAGCCTGGCTTTTGATACAATTTACGCTGAAGGCCAGCGCAGGTACATAGAATCCCTTTCAACCTACGCGCGCCAATTTCTGGATCTGATGGAAAAACCCGATGTGGATTACATTTCAGGCCTTTCCCCCGCTATCGCTATCCAGCAAAGAACTCCAAGCCATAACCCGCGTTCAACGGTCGGCACCGTAACGGAAATTTACGATTATTTACGCCTTCTATATGCAAGAATCGGCATTCCTCACTGCCCCCAATGTGGCAAAAAGATCCTGCCTCAATCATCGCAGCAAATTATCGACGAATTAAGCGGCCTGCCGAATGATACAAAAATTCAAATCCTGGCGCCCCTGGTAAAAGGAAGAACCGGGACCTATTCGGAACTTTTTAACAGATTGCAGTCAAACGGCTATGTGCGGGTAAGAGTTGACGGCAAAACTTATGACCTGGAAGAAAACATCCAATTAGACCGCTATAAAAAACATGAAATTGATGTTGTCGTAGACAGGATCACTATAGCAGACAACGTCCGTGAACGTTTGTCTGATTCCGTTGAAACTGCGCTTAAAGAATCACGCGGTCTGCTCAAGGCAATAATCGGAAACACCGAGAAAATATTCAGCGAGCATCACGCCTGCCCGGAATGCGCAATCAGTATTCCCGAAATAGAACCAAGAACCTTTTCCTTCAATTCTCCCTTCGGCGCCTGCCCGGAATGCGACGGGCTGGGAACAAAATTTGAGGTTGACCCAGCGCTTGTTATTCCTGACCCGGCCCTTTCTATCGACCAGGGCGCTATAAGGCCCTGGTCTAACCCGATTACAACCCGCACTCACCGGTGGAAATCCTCCTGGGAGGGCTATTATGAAGGAATGCTTTCAGATTTGTGCAGAAAAAATCATATACCGGTAAATAAACCATTTAAAACTCTTACCCAGGAACAAAAAAAACTTATTTTCTACGGACAGGACGAATTTGAAGGCGTCATAACCAACCTTAGCAGGAGATACAAGGAAACGGAATCAGATTATGTCAAAGAAGAAATATACAACAAATACATAACGCGTAAAATCTGCCCTCTTTGCCGCGGCACAAGGCTAAAAAAGGAAACTCTCGGAATAACCATTTCCAACAAATCCATCGCTGAAATATCAAGCATGTCAATCGACAAGGCAGCGGAATTTTTCTCCAAACTGGAATTATCCGAAAAAGAAAAAGTCATCGCAAAACAAATATTCAAGGAAATTAACCAGCGGCTGAAATTCCTTATTGATGTGGGTTTGAATTATATTACTCTTGAAAGGGAAACCCAGACACTTGCCGGCGGCGAGGCCCAAAGAATTCACCTGGCTACCCGGATTGGCTCCGGATTAACGGGCGTTCTGTACGTGCTTGACGAACCCACTATCGGCTTGCACCAGAAAGATAATAAAAGATTACTGGATACACTTTTAAAATTGAGGGATCTGGGCAACACGCTGATAGTTGTTGAACACGATAAAGATACAATTGAAGCAAGCGATTGGATTGTAGACCTGGGGCCGGGCGCCGGCATTCACGGCGGCAAAGTAATTGCAAACGGGCCACTGGAAACAATATTAAAAGAAAAAGAATCCCTGACTGGACAGTATTTGAACGGAAAGCTCCGGATATCCGTACCGAAAGAACGCAGGAACCCATCGGGAAAAGCTATTAAAATTACCGGAGCCTCCCAATTTAACCTGAAGCATATTGATGTTTCAATCCCCATCGGATTATTAACCTGCATAACCGGCGTTTCCGGTTCGGGAAAATCCACGCTAGTCTATGAAATTTTATATAAAGCCCTGGCTCAGAAGTTTTACCAGTCAAAAGAAGCTCCCGGAAAATTTAATTCAATCAAAGGGACGGAAAATATTGACAAAATAATAATTGTTGACCAGTCCCCCATAGGCAGGACTCCAAGGTCCAATGCCGCAACTTATACCGGAGTTTTCGGGCCTATCCGGGATATTTTTTCCCGGCTTCCCGAAGCGAAAAGAAGAGGTTTCGGGCCCGGCAGGTTCAGTTTCAACGTAAAGGGCGGCAGGTGCGAAAATTGCCAGGGCGACGGCACAATAAAAATAGAAATGCAGTTCCTGCCTGACGTTTATGTAAAATGCGAAGTCTGTAAAGGCGCCAGGTTTAATGAAGAAACCCTTCGGGTCCGTTTCAAAGGAAAAAATATTGCGGAACTCCTGGATATGCCCGTTGAAGAAGCTTTAGGCTTTTTCAAAAACATCCCACAGATTGCGCGCACACTGCAGACTTTAAACGATGTAGGCCTGGGCTATATAAAAATCGGGCAATCAGCACCCGCTTTATCCGGAGGAGAAGCCCAAAGGGTGAAACTCGCAACCGAACTATCCAAAAGGGCAACAGGGAAAACGCTCTACATACTCGATGAACCTACGACGGGCCTGCATTTCGCGGATGTTGAAAAACTTCTTAACGTTTTGCATAAATTGGCTGACTTAAAAAATACGGTTGTTATAATAGAACACAACTTGGAAGTGATAAAAACCGCAGACTGGATAATCGACCTGGGCCCGGACGGAGGAAATGCCGGCGGAGAAATAACAGCCGAAGGCACGCCGGAAGACATTGTTAAAAACAAGAAGTCCTATACGGGCCAGTATTTAAAGGAATACATATCCAAATGAAAAAAAACAACATTTTGATTTCAGCGCTGGCCCTTTTGATTGTTTTTATTATTTTCTTTTTAAACAGGGGCGGTTATTTTAATTCTAAACCGGTGATTGTGCTTTCATCAGGGACTATCCAGACGGGCGATACCCTTAAGGAAATCCTCATGGACCAGGAAGGAATAATTCCGGGAGAAACCAGAAACCTCATAAACACGCTCAATTCAAATTTTGATATCCGTGGAATTCAGCCCGGGCAGGTTTACGAAATTTATAAAACAACGTTCGGCACGGTCAACAGGTTCAATTACTGGACTAATCCGATAGAATACTGTTCCATAGAAAAATCATCCAGCAATATTTTTTACTGTAAAAAAAATGCGGTCTCTTCAACGCTGGAGATTAAAACATTTTCCGGCACTATCCAAACCAGCCTTTACGAAGCAATGATAAAAGCGGGTAACCCGCCTGAGCTTATTATGAAATTCGCTGATATTTTTTCCTGGCAAATTGACTTTTTCAGCGACTTGAGGCAGGGCGACACGTTTAAACTTGCCTATGAAACCTACAAGTACAGCAACGGCGTTGTCCGAGAAGGAAAGATTTTGTCTGCTAGCTATAATGGCCGGCAAATTGGCCTGCATAAAGCGGTTTATTTCGAAAGCAAGGACAAAAAATTCACAGATTACTTTACACCGGAGGGCGGTTCGCTGAAAAAATTATTTTTAAAAGCGCCGGTAAACTTCAGAAGAATCTCTTCATTTTTCTCTACAAAAAGGTTTCATCCGATTCTAAGGATTTTTAGGTCGCATTTGGGCATTGATTATTCTGCTGCTACAGGAACACCTATTGTAACAATAGGTGAAGGAACTGTTACCTTCGCCGGATGGAAAGGCGGGTTCGGTAAAATGATTATTATTAGGCATAACTCAACATATACAACCCTATACGGGCATCTTTCAAGATTTGGAAAAAGAATAAGCTCAGGAGCCCGGGTGGGGCAGGGGCAGGTTATCGGTTATGTGGGTTCTACAGGTCTTTCTACGGGGCCTCATCTGGATTTTCGCATCACTCAGAACGGCAGGTTTGTAAATTTTATGAAACTTAAATTTCCACCGGCGGCAAATATACCTAAAAATTATATCGATGAATTTATTATACAAAAAGACCATGCGCTTAAATTATTAGAAACACCGCCAGAGACAAATCCGAAAAACAAATAGTTGCCTTTTCATTTCTTCCGGTTTATCGATATAGCACTGTCCCTCTTTAACTTCCCCGCTTTTTAAAAGAGGTGATTGAGGGGAGTTAATTTGTTTGACTTTCCTCTGATAATTAGATATAAATACTGACAATAACTTGCCTCCAAGTTCGGAAAATTTCCTTATAAAATGAAAACAAAAACATTAAAATCAATAAAAAAAGGCCTCATAATCGTTATATCAGCTCCCTCCGGCGCAGGAAAGACCACCCTATGCAAAGAAGCGCTTAAAAAATTAAAGAACACAATAGTTTCCGTATCGGTTACAACCCGCAAACCCAGGCCCCTGGAAAAAAACGGCAAAGATTATTTCTTTGTCTCGGAACAAAAGTTTAAATCCATGATTTCCAAAAAAGAGTTTGCCGAATGGGCGCTTGTGCACGGGCACTATTACGGCACCCCGAAAAAACGGCTTATCGACACGATAAATAAAGGCAAAAATATAATGCTGATAATAGATGTCCAAGGCGGAGAAAAAATCAGGCGCATTTTTAAGGACGGTTTGTTTATATTTGTTGCCCCCCCCTCAAAAAAAGCACTCGAACAAAGGCTGGTCAACAGGGCTCAGGACAACGAGGAAACCATAAAACTACGGCTTAAAAACGCTCAAAAAGAGATGGCTTATGCTAAAAATTATAATCATGTGGTAGTAAATGATAAATTAAATAACGCAGTAGCTCAAATAATTGCTATAATAAAGTCACGGAAGAGCAAGAATTGAAATTTTCAAATGGAGGTACAACACATTGTCATCAGAACCGAAAGTAAAGGAAGTGCTGTTAGCAGAATTGATGTTAAACACAAAACTGGAAAGGTATAAAATAATACCGTTAATAGCAAGATGGGCGCATGAGATTAAAAACAAGGAAGAATTTAAAAATCTTCCGTTTGACGAACAGATGGATATAGCCATGAGAGACGTCTATTCCGGAAAAGTTTCGCTTGAAGCGTTAGCAAAGCTTCCTCCGGTAGTTGAATCGTTGAATACACCTAATAAGAAATACCCGAGAAAAGAAATAAAAGATGAAAAATCAAAAAGCAAATAATACAAAAAAGGTTTTAGTGGGTGTATGCGGAAGTATTGCCGCCTACAAAATATGCGGACTGGTTCGTAAACTGAAAGAAAAAGGGATTGACGTCAAGTGCATATTAACCCCTTCAGCCAAGCAGTTCATTACTCCTTTGACTTTGCAGACGCTCTCAAACAACACGGTTTATTCCGATATGTTTGAATTGAATCTTCCTGAATGGAAACCGGAGCATATATCGCTTGCCGATTGGGCCGATTTGATTGTAATCGCTCCTGCCACTGCTGCCACAATATCAAGGTTAGCTAATGGCCTGGCTGATGAATTGCTTTCCAGCGTAGTTTTGGCAAGCAAAGCGCCGGTAATTATTTGCCCTGCCATGAACGCCAATATGTGGAATCATCCTGCCAACAAAGAAAACGCAGAAAAACTTTCAGGATTCGGCTATAAATTCGTGGGCCCGGAGACCGGAGAGCTTGCCTGTGGCGTTGAAGGAATAGGCAGGCTTGCCGCAGTGGACACTATTTTAAACAAAATAATTTCAGTTCTCAAAAAATAACTCCTCAAAGAAAATCAAATGAAAAAACCGAGCGTATTAATTACTGCTGGGCCTACAAGAGAATATATTGACCCGGTAAGGTTTATTTCCAATGCATCCAGCGGAAAGACCGCTTATTCTATTGCAGATTGCGCAGTAAAAGACGATGCTGGCGTCACTTTAATCAGCGGCCCGGTAACCCTGCCCCGGCCCGAAAACACATTGATTGTCCCTGTCGAAACAACCGGGCAGATGTTTGCCCAGGCGATGAAATTAAGCGCGCAGTCAGATATAATAATTTTTTGTGCCGCAGTATGCGATTTCAGGCCGGTAAAGTTCAATAAAAACAAAATCAAAAAAGGCAATAAAAAAGAAATGAAGATTAGATTGGTGCCTACGGAAAATATCCTTCATCATATTTCAGCGTCCTATAAAAACAGCGATAAAGTTTTTATAGGTTTTGCTTTGGAAACAAAGGATTTAGTCAAAAACACATTAAAGAAACTAAAAGCAGAAAACCTGGACTTGATTATCGCCAATCCTTCTTCAAGTATCGGCAATAATAAAAGCCAGGGTTATTTCATATTCAGGTCAGGAGAAGTTGAAAAAATACCGGTCATGACAAAGGAAAAATTCGCTCAAATAATCTGGAATAAGATAAAAACCATATATGGACAGAAAAAAAGAATTTCTTAAAATCGTCAAACTCGCGCAGCGGTCCCTCAAAGAGGAAAAGTTTTTAGGCTATACAGACGTCATATTTGCAAGCAAGGTTAACCCCTCGAATCCGCCTTTAAAAATAGACAAGAGCAAATCCGATAAATTACTGAAACTTGAAAAAGAAGTAAGCGGCTGTAAAAAATGCACGCTGTGCAAATCCAGGATAAAAACCGTATTCGGCGAAGGCAGCAGCGATGCAAAAGTAATATTTATAGGCGAAGGCCCGGGTTACGATGAAGACAGGGCAGGAAGGCCGTTTATCGGCAGAGCGGGACAGCTTCTCACGAAAATAATTGAATCCATCGGATTGAAACGCGAAGAAGTATTTATTGCCAATATCGTAAAATGCCATCCTATGATAAATCCGGACACACCTGATGCCAGAGGCAATGACCGGCCGCCGTCAAAAGAAGAAATGGAAAGCTGCATGCCCTATCTGGAGAAACAGATCGAAATTATTAACCCGGCCGTCCTGGTAACCCTGGGAAATTCGTCAACATCGGCTTTGCTTAATACTTTTGAAGGAATATCCAGGCTCCGCGGAAAGTTCCAGAATTACAAGGGAAGCAAACTCCTGCCTATGTACCACCCGTCAGCATTGCTTAGAAACCCGGCTCTTAAAGTAGACACCTGGCACGATATGAAAATGTTAAAAAAAGAATTGGGCTTAAAATAAACCTATGTTTGCGCAAGTAGCTTTACCCCTGCCATTAGAAAGAACTTTTTCTTACCAAATACCGGCACACTTATCAGGAAAAGTTTTTCCCGGCATGCGGGTCAGCGTTCCGTTCGGCCCCAAAAAAGTTACGGGTTATGTAATAAATCTGACGGAAGAATGCAATTTCAAGGGAATTAAAGAAATTTACAGCCTGCCCGACCCTTATCCTGTCATAACAGAAAACCTTCTTAAACTGGCCTTTTGGATGTCCTTTACTTACGTTTGCTCATTGGGCGAAGCTTTAGACTGCATTTTTTCGACATCCTTCAAACCTGCTTCAAAATACATTACTGATCCCAATCAACCGGAAGAAACCATTATAAATAAATATGTCCCTGAGACCCCTTCGGGGGCAAAAATCCAGAGTAAGATTGTTTCCGCTATTAAAGAGAACCGGCATAGCGCTTTCGCGATAAGCAGTTTAAACCAGCCGGAAAGAATTTCTTTTTATATTGATACCATAGCGCAAACTTTGCAGTTCGGCGACTGCCTTCTATTAGTACCGGAAATTATTCTTGTTGAAGAAGTAAAAGCGAAATTACAGGAAAAATTCGGCGCTATTGCGGGCGCCTGGCATAGCTACCTTTCTGAAAGGCAAAAACATGATACCTGGTTCGGCGCCAGCTCCGGAAAATTAAAAATCATTGTGGGTACCCGTTCAGCGCTTTTTATGCCTTTCAAAAACCCTAAATTGATAATTGTGGACGATGAAACCGACCAATCTTATAAAAATCCGCAAAAACCTTTATATGACGCCATAAGAACCGCAGCGGAATACGCAAAAATCAATAGTGGCTCGGTTATTCTCGGCAGCGAGCTGGTTTCAATTAACACTTACCATAATATTAATACAAAAAAGTGCACGCTTCTGTCAGATAAAAAAACATCGCAGGAGAACTTGCCGGAAATAAAAGTTGTTAGTATCAGTAAAGGCGACCAGTCAATCACTAATGAGATGAACAATGAATTGCAGTCGCGGCGGTTGAAAAATGAACTTTCCCTGATTTTTATGAACCGGCGCGGGTACTCGACCATGGTGTTCTGCCGCAGCTGCAAAACAATTATGCGCTGCGCGAAATGCGGTATCCCCCTTTCTTACCATACCAAAACTCCACAAAGTGAACAGCTCAAGTGCCACTACTGCAGTTTGAAATACGAATTTAAAGACAAATGCCTGATTTGCAAGAGCGTCTGGATCAAATTTGTCGGGATCGGCTCAGAAAGAGTTGAATCTACTTTAAAAATACTTCTTCCCCAGGCAAATATTATCCGCGCAGACCAGGATACTATAAAAAGCAATGACGACTTGCTTAAAATTCTCAATGAGATCAAGTCGGGTAAGGTAGATATACTGATTGGCACGCATATAATCCTTCCCATACTGCAAAAAATAAAATCTTTATCCGCGCGGAAATTGTCATTTGTGGGCCTTTACAATATTGACCACCTGATCTACCAGCAGGATTACCGGGCCAGCGAAAAGGCTTTTCAGGTTTTATATAAATTAGCCGGCCTGCTGGACAAAACGGGCATGTTTATGATGCAAACTGCTGATAAAAAGAACTATATGTTTGCCTGGCTTGCCAAACTTAACTGGAAAGGCTTTTATAAAAATGAATTGGAATTGCGCGAAGACCTGGGATACCCGCCGTTTAAGGAATTAATAAATGTAATTATCCGCGGGAAAGAAAAAACAAAAGTTGAAGAAGAAGCGCAAAGATTGTATAATTTCCTTGAAGATAAAGTGCAGGATCAGGTTACCCTGCTGGGGCCTGAAGAACCGCCCCATCCGCTTTTACGCGGAGAACACCGCAGGCATATATTATTGAAGCTTGATACTGAATATTTAAACATGCTCAATGAAAATATAAAATACTTTAAACCAAAAACAGGGATTCATATTGCATATGATCTAAATCCCTATTATATCATATGAAAAAACTTATATTTTTTTCAAATGCAAATAGTTATAAGGAGAAACTTTAAAATGGCGCTAATTCATTGTGGTTTTTTTTCAGAAGTTTTACAAATTTCCACGTCCATGTACGTTATACTGCCGCAAACGACAAAAAAGCACCCGGCACTTTATCTCCTCCATGGATTATCTGATGACCATACAGCTTGGACAAGAAGGACTTCTATTGAGCGTTATGTAGAATCTCTGGGGCTTGCCGTGGTGATGCCGGCTGTCAACAGGAGTTTTTATACCGATATGGCTCATGGCGCGAAATATTGGACATTCATCAGCGAGGAATTGCCAAAAATTGCCAGGTCATTATTCCCTTTATCGGTAAAACGGAATGAAAACTTTGCGGCAGGCATTTCTATGGGCGGCTACGGAGCGTTTAAGCTCGCTCTTAATTTCCCGGATAAGTTCGCCGCTGCAGCCAGCCTTTCCGGATCTATGGATGTTGAGAAAATAGGCGCTCGAATTAGTAAAGAGGACATGACAAATGTTTTCGGTGTCAGGCCGAATTTTAAAAAAAGTAATAGTAATCTTTTCTTTCTGGCGGATAAATTAGCGAAATCTAAAGGACCCAAGCCAAAACTTTACCAATGCTGCGGAACTAAAGATTTCCTTTATGAAGATAATAAAAAATTCCGCGATCACTGCAAGCGCCTCCCTCTTGATTATACCTATGAAGAAGAGCCCGGAACGCATGAATGGGGTTATTGGGATAAAAAAATCCAGCGCGTCCTCCATTGGCTCCCCCTTCGCTGAACCCCTATAAACTCCGGAGACCAAATTAAAGGAAAAGCCCTGTTTTCGCAAATAATAGGTTAAAAAACCCTATTGACAAATTATAATTTATATGATAAAATCAATCATAAACAATCAATATCAATCAAAATAACTCTTATGAGATTATTTCAAGAAGAAAGACAAAATCTAATAACGCAATTCATCAGTGACAAAGGAAGGGTTACAATACACAGCCTGGCAAAAGAGCTTAATGTGTCTATTCCTACTATTAGGCGTGATCTGACAGAACTTAATAGAAAGGGCATGATACGCAGGTCACATGGCGGCGCTATAGCAAAAGATAGAGTATTAGAAGAAATATCTTTTGAAAAAAGGCTAAAAAAATTTCATCAAGAAAAAATACAAATTGCAAAGTATGCTGTATCTATGATAAAAGAAAAGGATGTAATTATTCTTGATACAGGAACAACTAATTATTGGATTGCTTCTCTTTTAAAAAACAGAAAAAACATTACTGTTATAACTAATTCTCTGAAAGCTGCGGTTGAACTTTCATCAAATAAAGACATACGGCATATTTTGATTGGCGGGTATATTCTGCCTGAAACTTTTTCAATATACGGGCCGTCAGCCGTAGAAGATATAAAAAAATTCAATGCAGATAAAGTTTTTCTTGGAACGACTGGAATTCACTGGGAAAAAGGATTAACCGAGATCTATGGAGAAGAGGCTTCAATGAAAAAGATATTTCTTGAAATTTCACGAGAAAAAATAGTTGTTACAGATCACAGCAAGCTTGGCATAGTTTCATTTGCTCATGTTGCGCCACTATCAAAAATAGATATGGTTATTTCTGATTCAGGGGTAGATGCTAAAATCAAAAGAAAGTTTGAAAATACAGGCCCAAAATTTGTTTATCTATAGTTTAGGAGGATGCGGAAATGCAGAACAAATTTCAGATATACGGAAATATTGAAGAGAACATAATAATTCCAAAAAAAATGAAAGCAGTTTTAATGTCACAAACTGGGCTTGAAAATCTTAAATTAGGAGAAGTTGATATTCCCCAGCCAAACGATAACCAGCTACTTGTGCGTGTAGATGCGTGTACTATATGTCCGTCAACCATGAAACTTCTTAGCCAGGGGCCGGAACATACATTTGTTAATGGCTGGGATATTGAAAAATATCCGATAACTCCCGGCGATGAGGGTTCAGTTACCGCAGTTAAGGTGGGTAAAAATCTGGTTAAGAAATATAAAGTTGGAGAAAGACTTTGTATTCAACCGGCAGTGGACTGTCCACCTATCAACCACAGGGAACGTTACCGCAATGTGGAAGCTATGAAGAAAACTGCAGTGGGTTATACGCTCGGCGGACATCTTAGCCAGTATATGCTTGTTCAGGAAGAAGTTCTTGAAGCAAACTGCCTTTTAAAAATACCTTCGCAAAGTATGGGTTATTACGAAGTTTCGCTTTCCGAACCGCTCTCATGTGTGGTTTCATCGCAGGACCACCACGTGCACCTGACCTTCAATGCCGAAACAGGCAACCGGGTTCCGATGAAAGGGTTACTCAAAGGCGGGGTAACTGTAATTTTCGGCGCAGGAGTTATGGGTCGTTTTCATATTGAGTCAGCGCTCAGTTATTCACCCAGAAAAATAATTGTTCTTGATATCAGGGAGGATAGGTTTCAGTGGATTGAAAAATATATTACGCCCCGCGCAAAGAAAAAAGGCATTGATCTTCACTGTGTAGTTGCAGGTAAAGATGATACAAAAAATGTCATCCAGAAAATCAGTGGACAGAACTACGGAGATGATATAATTGAAGCTAGCGGTTCAGGTATTGCGCAGAAAGAAGCGCTGAAAATTACAGGCAAGGGGAGCGTGGTTAATTCTTTCGGCGGGTTGAAAATAGAAGATGCAATTATTCCGGTTGATATGCGCAAAGTCCATTATGATGAATCAATAATTACCGGTTCAAGCGGGGGCAACTGGGGAGATACTGTAAAAACCCTTAACATGATTAATAGCGGGGATTTGCAGGTTGGTACTTATATTAAGTTAGTTGGTGATCTTAATAATGCTGTTGAATTTTTGAATCTTGTCAACCAGGCTAAAATTGATGGTAAGGCAATAGTTTATCCTCATGCAAAAGCAGATAAACCGTTAGAAGTGAAAGATGAATGGACAAGAGAAAAAGAAGCTGAATTTTTAGAGAAGAACCTGAAATGAAAGAACAAAAAATATTTGTTGGTATCGGGGGCGGTGCAATTCAACTGGGTTTGTGGGGATATTATGCAAACCTTGCAGGATTGAAAGTTGTTATTGCTGAAGTGGATGATGCAAAAGTTCGGGCTATAAGAAATAATAATAATTATTACTCCTTAAACATCGCATATTTTGACAGAATAGTACCTGTAACAGTGGGTCCCGTACAAATATACAATCCAACTAATCCTGAAGAGCGCAAGAAAATTCTTGATTATATCGAAGACGCAAACGATATTGTTACTGCAGTGCCGAGCGCATCGCTTTATGAAAAAGGCGGTGTTGCCCAGCTATTAAAGGAAGGGCTTGCCCGGAAAAAAGAAACCAGTCCGGTAATAGTTTATGCTTCTGAAAACCAAATTGAAGCGGCAGTACTGCTTAAAAAACTTGTTTTTCCTTCAGGCAAAATACCTTCCTGGGTAAAATTTTCGGATACAGTCATCGCAAGAATGGGTGGTTTCCACAGTGCCCCGGAGTTTATAAAAAGGCACAAGCTTGCACTATTAACCGAAGCCGGTAAAGAGGCGTTCCTTGTAGAGGACTTTGACAAAATAATAATCGAAAAATGCAAATTTTCTAAAAAGTATCATTATGAAACCGGGTTTAAAAGATTTTTCGCGACAAACCATATTAACATCTATGAAGAACAGAAACTTTTCGGTCATAATGCAGTTCACGCACTTTTGGGATTTGTCGGAAAATTAAAAGGTTACATTTACATGTCTGATTATGCAGGAGACCCTGATTTTGGTTATATAGGTGTTGATGCATTACGGGAAGAAACCGGATTCTGGTTTAAAAAGAAATATAGCTATACAAAGGAAGAAGATGCAACGCCTAAGGGTTATGAAGCGTTCGTTGTTCAATTATGTCAGCGGATAATTAATCCGTTTTTATACGATTCAATAGACAGGATAATCCGCGACCCGGATAGAAAACTTTCATGGAATGACCGGTTTATCGGCGTAATTCGCAATTCGCTTGCAGCAGGTGTTGTTCCCAAGAGATATATTATCGGTGTTGCTGCAGGGCTTTTATTGTCTTCACCTGATAAATCGCAAGCTCTTTCGGTTCTTGAGAACTTGTGGAAAGATGTTGACGATGAAAAAATGAAACAAGAAATTTTAGTTTTAACCGGTAAGGCGTTTGATATTATTAAAGAATGGCAGGTTAAAAATAACCTCTATTCCTATTTAAAAAAAATAAATTATTTATAACGGAGGACGGAATGCCAGAAATCAAAATAACAAAAAAAGAAGCAGTAAAGCACCTGCGACAGATGATGGAGATAAGACAGTTCGAAGATAAAATTATGGACTTATTGGCAAAAAATATTGCTGAAGGAGGTTCTCACCTTTATGCCGGCGAAGAAGCAGTGGCTGTCGGTTCAATGGCAGCAATTAATCCGGAGGACCTGATAACTTCTACTCATCGCGGACACGGACATTGTATTGCCAAAGGCGGGAAATTACCGGAACTTATGGCGGAGATACTCGGTAAAAAAACAGGATGTTGTAAAGGTAAAGGCGGTTCACTTCATCTTGCCGATGTATCTACTGGTAATTTAGGTGCCAATGGAGTTGTCGGCGGCGGGTTTGGGATGGCAACTGGCGCTGGTTTGTCGATTAAAATCCGCAAGACAAATCAAGTAGTATTGTGTTTTTTTGGTGACGGCGCAACTAATCAGGGTATATTTCATGAATCACTAAATATGGCTGGTGTGTGGAAATTACCTGTGATTTATATTTGTGAAAATAATTTATATGGTATGAGTGTTTCAGTCAAAAGAGCGTCAGCAGTTGAAGATTTAGCAAAAAAAGCAGTCCCTTATGCTATGCCTTCAGAACATGTTGACGGTATGGATATATTGGCAGTGAAGGATGTTGTTTCAAAGTACGCAAAATATGCCCGCGAAGGCAAAGGGCCGTCATTAATTGTTTGTAGTACTTATAGGTATTATGGCCATTCAAGAAGTGATCCAAGAGTATACAGGACAAAAGAAGAGGAGAAATTCTGGAAAGAAAAGGATTGTATTTTAAGTTTTTCAAGAAAATTGGAACAGGCAAAAATTCTTACCCGGGAAGAAATTGATGCTATTGAAAAAGAAGTAAATAAAGAGATAGAGGAAGCAACAAAATTTGCTATTGAAAGTCCCTTACCAGAACCAGAAGCATTGTATGAAGATTTATATGTTTAGAGGGCTTCATAAAATTCAGCCCTCTCGCTGAGGCGAGCGCAAATAAAAATATTTAAAAAGAGCCGGGAGATTAACTCCCGGTCAGGATGAATATCCTGAGAGGGAAAAATATGCATGAAGTGCAGTATTGGAAAGCGATAAATGAAGCGCTGGAAGAGGAGATGAAAAGGGACCCGTCGGTGTTTGTCATGGGAGAAGATGTCGCAATTTACGGCGGAGCATACGGCGTGACCCGCGGATTATACGAGAAATTCGGCGAAGAAAGAGTAAGGGATACTGCAATTTCAGAAGCCGCGATAGTCGGTGCCGGCTTGGGTGCCGCGCTTACCGGAACCAGACCTGTGGTTGAAATAATGTATGTGGATTTTATGGGAATTGCCATGGACCAGTTAAATAACCAGGTAGCAAAGATCAGATATATGTTCGGCGGAAAATGCAAGGTGCCCCTGGTTGTCCGGACTGAAGGAGGCGCCGGCAGGACTTTGGGTGCTCATCATTCCCAGAGTCTTGAGGCCTGGTTTGTTCATATTCCGGGAATAAAAGTAGTTATGCCAGCTACGCCGTATGATGCAAAAGGATTACTGAAATCAGCAATCAGGGAAGATAATCCAGTAATGTACATTGAACACAAAATGCTTTACAATACAAAGGGATTAATTCCAGAAACTGAATATACTGTACCGATAGGTAAAGCAGATGTAAAAAAAGAGGGGAAAGATATTACGGTTATCGCATATTCAAGGTCATTGCTCAGGTCATTGGAAGCTGCGGAAGAACTGCAAAAAGAAGGAATAAGTTGCGAGGTCATTGACCCGAGAACATTATTGCCGCTTGATACCGATACTATATTGGAGTCAGTCAAAAAAACGCATAAGGTGTTAATTGTACATGAAGCGTGTAAGACAGGAGGAGTAGGTGCAGAAATAGGCATGAAAATAATGGAGGAAGGGTTTGATTACCTTGATGCACCAATAAAAAGATTATGCGGTGCAGACGTGCCTATGCCAAAGGCGCCAAATCTGGAGAAATTGGCAGTGCCTCAGAAAGAAGATATCATTAAAGCAGTAAAGGAGCTAATTTAATGATTACAAAGCTTGTAATGCCGAAACTTGGTGAAACAATGGAAGACGGGATACTTACTAAATGGCTAAAGCAGGAAGGTGAAAAGGTTGAGAAAGGTGAAGCGTTATTTGAAGTGACCACTGATAAAGCGACATTTGAAGCAGAATCGCCGGCAAGCGGTTTTATAAAAAAAATTATTTTTCCGGCGGATAATGAAAGAAAAATACCAGTAATTCAAACGGTGGCTTATGTTGCTGATACAATGGATGAAGAAATACCGAAAGAAACAGGAAGCGTAGAACAGAAACCAGAGAATGAAAAAGAGACAAAAGCTTCACCGGTAGCGAAAAAACTTGCTAAGGAAAAAGATATCGACCTTTCCAAAATAAAAGGCACAGGGCCCGGCGGTAGAATCATTGAAAAAGATGTAATTGACGCAGAAAGCAGTCAAAAATCAGCAGTCGGCGCAGAAAGTGATGTTGAAATAGTCCCATTGACAGGTATCCGTAAGACAATTGCTCAGCGTCTTTCACAGAGCAAGCACGATGCCCCGCATTATTATCTTCAGATAGAGATAGCTCTGGATAATATTGTTAAACTGCGCGAGGGGTCGGATAAAAAATATTCTTATAATGATGTGGTAGTAAAAGCGGCGGCTAAAGTTTTGGAAAGTTTTCCGTTAATCAATTCCACTTTTGAAGCTGAAAAAATAAAAATGCATAAAAAAATCAATATCGGCATTGCCATGATGATAGACGATAAACTTATGGTTCCGGTAATAAAAGAACCGAACAAGAAAGCTCTTTTTGAGCTTGCTGATGAAATAAAAAACTTACAAGCAAAAGGAAAAACAGGTAAATTTGATGAAAAAGATTTTTCTGGCGGTACTTTCACTATTTCCAATCTTGGAATGTATGGTATTGACCAATTTACTGCAATAATTAATCCGCCACAGGTGGGTATTCTGGCTGTGGGTAAAATTAAAGAAGTTCCGCAGGTACGGGAAGGGAAAATAGTTGCTTGCTGGCTGATGAAAGTTAATATTTCTTTAGACCATCGTGTTGTAGATGGCGCTTATGGCGCCAAATTTTTAGCTAAGTTAAAAGAAACATTGGAAAATCCGTCTTCAATAATGCAATGAATAAAGAATTAAAACTTTCATCTCGCTATTGCTTAAGAAACCCACTTACTTTATACTTTTTTCCATCACTCACAATCTCGATTGCACCGGAAGCAGCTGTGGAATAAACATTTGCGATTGATTTATCGGAAGAGACTATCAAAGCTTCAGGGTTGAGTTGATTCAATAATTGCTTACTGGGCATTTTCTTGCCATGTTGCGGCACCTGCAAAACATTTACCTTGCC
>JAHIVV010000002.1 GCA_018816525.1 Elusimicrobiota bacterium | reverse complement strand
GTCTTCCCCGTCGGAAAGAAGGCCGACAGATGACAAATGCTTCCTGTCGTCGCAATCATGATTAACCACTTCACCGAAGTCAAATGTTTCCTGGCCGTAAAGGTTTAAACTTTCCTCTTCTGTTTGTTTCCGGTGAGTCCCATAGGCAATAACAAATTTCACTTGTGTTGTTCCAGATTTTGGCTGCAGCCCCACTTCCTTCAATTCGGCAATCAAAGCAGAAAGGATTACGTTGTAATCACGATTGGGCCTGGTTATGTCTTCAAGTATTACGGCAATTTTTTTTGGATTGTTTTCTTTTATAAGTTCAACTAAAGGACTTGCGCCGATGGGATTTTTAAGAGAATTCGTTATTGCTGATTTCAAATCGGGGAGTTTTTCAACTGTTTTAGAAAGGCTTAGTACACCCAGTACGTTTTTGTCTTCTAAAGAAAATTCTATTTCAGATTGGCCGTATTTAAATTTAAAGTTCATTTTTCTTCCTCTTTAATATCGCATGCTATTCGCTAGGAAGAATATGCGATACAAGGCCGCGGCTGCCGGGTTTAACTGCGATAGACCCCTGCTTACATAAAGGGCAGTTATTGCTTTGATATGTTTTAATTTCAAGCTTGAGAAGGCTTATCTGGGGAAAACTGAAATTTGCTCCGCCGCCGGTCCTGTCTATCAGCGATACAGCTGCTACTATTTCGCCGCCAAGGTTTTTCACAACCTCCGCAACTTCTTTTGTAGATTTGCCGGTAGTTATTACATCTTCCACTATTATTGCTTTTTCGCCTTTGGTTATTTTAAAACCTCTTCTTAGCGTCATTACAACATTTTCCCGTTCAGTAAAAATAGCTTTTACACCAAGCGCGCGGCCAATTTCCTGTCCGATTATTACCCCGCCCATCGCAGGTGAAACAACAAGGTCAATTTTAAAATTTGAGATTTGAGATTTGAGATTTGACGCTAATTCCTTTGCTAATTTTTCTGCCGCGGCAGGATACTGTAAAACTTGCGCGCATTGCACGTACCTGTCACTGTGCAACCCGCTGGATAAAAGGAAATGTCCGGTAAGAAGCGCATTTTTTTCTTCAAAAATTTTCAGAATTTCATTTTGATTCATTATATTTACCTCAAATTATATTAATTCAAGCATTTTTTCTGCCATTTCAGCCGGATTTTGGGCTCCGGTTATCTGCCTGCCGACTACGAGATAATCACCGATTTTTGCCGCTTCCTCAATGGAAGCTGTCCTTGATTGGTCAATGCGGAAACTGTCCACAGAAAGCTGTACTCCAGGAACCAGCGTTAAAAACTCTTTTCCCAGGACCTGCTTAATCAATGAGAGTTCCTTGCCTGAGCATACAATACCGTCAAATCCATTTTTTTTGGCCAGGCGCGCCAAACGTAAAACTATGGTATCAAGGGTTGTTTCAGCTATTTTATCTCCAAAAAGCATTTTTAAATCATCAAGACTCAAGCTCGTCAGTATGGTGACTCCGAAAAGAAGCGGCTTATTGCTTTCAGAAAGATTATTCCGGGCCTTCACCGCCTCTGATATCATTTTTGGGCCGCCGGAAGTATGAAGTGTGATTGCAAAAGGTTTATATTTTTTTGATACAGCTTCAATTGCTAATCCCACGACACTTGGTATATCGTGGTATTTCAGGTCAAGGAATACTTTTTTATTTAAAGAATTTAATTCCGTGATAATTTCAGGCGATTCTGTAAAAAGCTTATGCCCGATTTTGAAATATTCTGCTTTCGAGGGAAGCTTTTTAACAAGCTCCAATGCTTCATTTTTATTTACATCAAGAGCAATAACGAGTTGTGCCATTTTTACCTCTCTAATACCCCATTCTGCACGCTAAGAAGTGCATGGGGTACTTTTACCCCTTTCTCAAAACATTTATTATTTCTAATGGAAGTAATGGGTTTTTGAACATTCCGCAGCCTATGGCAACTACAACTGCGCCCGCGTCAAAAAATTCCAAGACATCTTCCGCGCAGGTTATCCCGCCAACTCCCATTATAGGTATTTTAGACTTTTTTGAAACATTGTAAATTGCGCGCAAGGCAACAGGTTTAATTGACGGGCCCGAAAACCCGCCAAAAATTTTAGTTTTTGAAGTTTTATCATAATGCATGCCCGGTACAGTATTTATCAATGAAAGCGCGTCTGTGCCTGCTTCTTCACAAGCACTGGCTATCTGCGTTATATCTGTAACAGCCGGAGACAACTTTGTTATTATAGGAAATTTTGAAATTTCTTTCACTTTTTTAACTACCTTAAAAGCATCTACGGGGTTTTGGCTTAGCAATTGTGTCCCTTTGGCTAACCCGACATTCGGGCAGGATAAATTTAGCTCTATCGCACTTATGCTTTGTAACATGTTTATTTTTTCTGTTATCTGCGTAAATTCTTCCGTGTTTTCGCCGCCAATGCTTACAATTACATTTGTTTTTATATTTTTTTTGATAAACGGCATTTTTTCTTCGATAAATTTATCAACACCCGGATTTTCCAGCCCGATTGTATTGATCATGCCATGATGTGTTTCAACAATACGGGGCATTGCGTTGCCTTTTCTTGGGCTCACTGTTATGGTTTTAGTTATTATGCCTCCAAGCAGGTTTATATTGAAGAGCCTTGAATATTCTTCTCCAAAACCGATTATCCCGCTTGCCACAAACACCGGATTTTTTAATTTTAAGCCTATAAAATTGGTTTCGAGTTTCATGTTATCAGTCCAATATTATCTCTTTTGAATCAAAAACCGGGCCGTCTTTGCAGACTGTTTTGTATACAAATTCTTCCAACGCATATTTTGATTGGAAGTTTTTGACTTTTGTTACACACCCCCGGCAGGCGCCTACACCGCAGGCCATTTTTTCTTCCAAAGAAATGAAACACTTTAAACTGTTTTTTTCTGTGATTTTTATCACTTCTTTGAGCATGGGCTTGGGCCCGCAAGCGAAAACTACGGTTTGAGTTCCAAAACTGCTGCCATTAAACAATTCACAAACATTACATTTGGCACCGAGTGAACCATCGTCGGTTGATATATTAATCTGCCATTTTTTCTTTTTGAATATCTCAATGGCTCCTGGAGGTATTTCTTTCTTTGTTTTGGCGCCATAAAAC
The DNA here is from genome assembly GCA_018816525.1 of Elusimicrobiota bacterium. NCBI lineage: Bacteria > Pseudomonadati > Elusimicrobiota > Elusimicrobiota bacterium. The sequence continues at coordinate 14,200 of JAHIVV010000002.1, read as the reverse complement.
AATATCCCCGGTTTATTAAACTTTTGCGCCAAATACCGCAGTGAAGCAATGCCGGTACCTCCGGCTATAAGGACCGGCGTGATTTTAGGTTTAATTGCCTCTTTTGGAAAACCGTTGCCCAGGGGGCCGAAAACATTTAGAATATCGCCTTTCCTTTTCTCCGCCAGCACCTTTGTACCCGGGCCTATTATTCTGTATAAAATTTCTATCTTAATACCGTTTATGCCGGAAATACAGAAAGGGCGCCTGAAAAAAGTTGAAGGCGAACAGTCTATGCTTAGAAATTTTCCGGGAAAAGATTCTTTCGCAATTAAGGAATTGGAAAAGACAAGAAGTTTTATATTTGGCGAGAGTGTTTTATTCTCAATGATTTTAACATTACTTTGATATAATTTTGCCATTATCCATTACTACTTTTCCGTTTACTATCGTTGTTACAGGAAATCCTTCGAGTTTCCAGTTTAAAAAAGGAGAATTTTTACTCTTAGCTACAAAATCCTCGATTATAGCTTCCTTATGCAGATCAATCAAAGTAATGTCAGCAATTGAACCGGGTTTAAGCGTGCCCCGTCCTTCCAGTTTGAATATTTTTGCAGGGTTTGAGGTAAGTTTTGTTATCATTTGATTCAAAGTTAATTTTTTGTTTTTTAAAAGATAAGTAATTGTCACGGGTAAAAGCGTTTCAAGGCCGATCATCCCGAAGGGCGCCAGGTCATACTCCTTGTTTTTTTCTTCCTGCGTATGAGGAGCATGGTCGGAGGCTATACAGTCAATGGTGCCGTCTTTTAATCCTTGCACGATTGCTTCAACATCTTCCTTTGTCCTCAGCGGCGGCCTAACTTTTGTATTGGTGTCGTAAGTCTTTACGCATTCATCTGTTAAAGAAAAATAATGAGGGCAGGTTTCCGCTGTTATTTTTATGCCGTTTTTTTTCGCATTGCGTATAAGTTCAACGGTCCCCTTTGTACTTACGTGGGCAATATGCAGGTACCCGCCTGTAAGATTGGCCAGGATTATGTCCCGGGAAACCATCACTTCTTCTGATTCCTTCGGAATACCTCTCAATCCCAGCAACGTTGACATGTAACCTTCGTTCATAACGCCGTCTTTTGTGAGATTATTGTCCTCGCAGTGGGAAATGACCGGAATGCCGAACATTTTTGAATATTCAAGGGCCCGGCGCATTACAAGCGCGTTGAGTATGGGGTTACCGTCGTCAGAAATTGCTACTACTCCGGCATTTTTCAGCTCGCCTATCTCCGCCAATTCCCCGCCAAGCGAGCCTTTTGTAACAGCGCCTATCGGGAAAACATTGACTATGCCGTCATTCAAGGCCTTCATAAGGATAAATTCTACCGCTGTCTGGTTATCTATTACAGGATGCGTGTTTGCCATGCACAGGACGGAGGTAACTCCGCCTGCAGCTGCCGCTTTACAACCGGATTCGATAGTTTCTTCTTCTTCATGGCCCGGCTCGCGCAAATGCGTGTGGATATCAATAATTCCCGGTACGACAATTTTATTTTTCGCATCGATAATTTTTGTATTAGCGCTGTTTCTTATTTTCCCCAGTTTAACAACTTTGCCGTTATAAACAAGGACATCGGTAATTTTATCTATCCGTGATGAGGGGTCTATAACGCGGCCATTTTTAATTAAAAGTTTATTTGCCATTTATATTATTGTTCCTTTTCATTGATTCGTTCCCCGCCCTTTACGCCTTCCTGGCCTGAAAGCAGATAAAGCACCGCCATTCTGACAGCAATACCGTTTGTGACCTGTTCGTTTATTACCGCATTAGGGCCGTCAGCCACATCTGAAGTTATTTCCACGCCGCGGTTCATGGGCCCCGGGTGAAGAATCAATACATTTTTTTTAGCTTTTAATAGACGGTTTTTATCTAATCCGTAAAGCAGGGTATATTCCCTTAATGAGGGCAATAAATTTTCTTTTTGCCTTTCAAGCTGCAGGCGCAAAACATTTACCACGTCTGCATCCTTGAGAGCTTCGTCCAGGTTATAGGATATCTTCACTCCGGTTTTTTGAATATCCGGAGGTATAAGAGTAGGAGGAGCGCAAACCGTGACCTGGGCGCCAAGTTTTGTGAGGCCCCAAATATTTGAACGGGCTACCCGGCTATGCATAATATCTCCGACAATTACGACTTTTAATCCTTTTATTTTGCCTTTTTTATCACGAATAGTATACATATCCAACAGTCCCTGGGTGGGATGTTCGTGAAATCCGTCTCCGGCATTTAAAATATGGCTTGAGATATTCCTGGCAAGCACGTGCGCTGCGCCTGACATAGAATGCCTTATAATCACAAAATCTGATTTCATGGCTTCAAGCGTTTTTCCGGTATCTATAAGGCTCTCGCCTTTTACCACGCTGGAACTAGCCACCGTAATATTTAAGGTATCCGCCGACAATCTTTTTGATGCTAATTCAAAGGAAGCTCTCGTGCGCGTGGAGGGTTCGTAAAAAAGCAGGGCTACTGTTTTACCGCGGAGTGTCGGAACTTTTTTAATAGACCTAGTAAAAAGCTGTTTGAAAGGAACGGCCGTATCCAAAATAAGTTCAATATCTTCCTTGGATAAATATTCAAGCCCTAAAAGGTCTTTAGTTTTTAGCTTCATTTCTTATCAACATTCAGTATTACTACTTTATCATTTTTATCAATTTCTTTCAACTTTACCTGGACCTGGTCAGAGTATTCTGATTCAATTTTTTTGCCTACATAGTCCGCTTGGATAGGCAGTTCGCGGTGGCCCCTGTCAATCAGCACTGCAAGTTGAATGCACTTGGGGCGCGCAAAATCCATTATAGCATCCATAGCCGCGCGGGTGCTTCTGCCGGTATATAATACATCATCCACGAGAATAATTATTTTGTCAGTAAGGTCAAAAGGTATCTGGGTCTCTTTTGCTATCGGCTGGGTTGCAATAGAATTCAGGTCATCCCTGTAAAATGTTATGTCCAGGCTGCCTATCTTTAAGTTTGTTCCTTTTGCCTTATTAATTTCCTTTATAAGGCGTTCTGCTAGGCATACTCCGCGGGTCACTATGCCTATAATGACGATATCATTAAGGTTCTGATTTACCTGTATGATTTCATCAGCAAGATGCTTTATTGCGGTATTTATTTCTTTTGCTGTCAGGATTACTCTTGAGCTCATTTTTATGTTCCTTACTCCGGTTTCTATTGTATAAAAATTAATAATTTTATGCAACGCTTTCAGTCGAGATTAACCTTCAGTATTGAACACTGCCCGCCAAAACCATCATCAACAAATTCCGTTGCTCCCGGATCTGCTATCCATTTTGTACCGTCTACCAAAAATTTATACCTGTACACACCAGGCTTGAGGTTAAGGTTTATTACCCACTCGCCGTTTTCAGATAGATATTGCATAGGCCCCTGTTTTTTGTTCCATCTATTGAAATCTCCTACACAGGTGACACTATTCACATTCTCTTTGGTTTTATAACTTATTCCTATGAATTTAAAAAATACAACCCTGTTTTTTCCAAACTCCTTGGCCCTGTACAAAGCTTCATCAGCGCTGGAAATTAAATCATCCATGGTGATACCATCTGTGGGAAACTCGGCTATTCCTATGCTTACCGTGATATTTATTGTTTTAAACTCATTTTCAACTTTCAAGCGTATTTTTTCTGCTATTTTTTTTGCCTGCGGTTTTTCTACCTTCGACAACACAATAATAAACTCATCTCCTCCATAACGGCCGACCATGTCTTGTTTACGCAGTTCACTCTTGAAAATACCGGCAACTTCCTGCAATATAAGATCCCCTGCCGTATGGCCTTCGCTGTCATTGTAATCTTTAAATCTGTCCAAGTCTATCATAAGAACTGAAAAGAAATATCCTTGTTTTTTTGAATTTTTTATTTCGTCACTGATTTCTCTTGTTATGACTCTGCGGTTAAATATGCCCGTAAGAGGGTCTGTTTCTGCAAGTTTTAAAGTCTCGCGAAATTCCGTTTCGTCTATTATTTTTGGCGCGGTAATTAACTTTTTTATATTCTCCAGATAATCCAGGGCTGCAACCCTTACGCCCACGTTACGTTTGAAAAGTTCGCTTATAACATACTTGTGCCGCAATATCTCCTGCCACAAATTTTTTGCTTCAGCTTCAGAAAATCTTTCTGAAGTCATGTTGTATAAAATATCGCTGTAAAACGTACCGCGTTTCTCGGCGACAATTTTGTCTACAATGTACTGCAGCTCCTTCGATAACGGCACATCCCCCGCAATAGCATCAATTACACGGTACCCTTCAGACTCAAGTTCTTCGATTGATTTTACTTCGTCCATTTTTCACCTTTTCTCTTTTCCCGGAATTTCCGTTTTTACAGTTTTACTCATACCAAATTGTTTTGCTTCTATTTTACCAACCTGCTGTTTGTGTTTATAATTGATATCAACAACTTTGCCCAACGATGCGATTTATTTATACTCACAATTATTTCAAGCTCCTATTTTCTGTAAATTATTAGATTTTATTAGTTCGGCAATACTCTTTTTCATAAGAGTATCGCATTGACAAGGTTAGCCCGTAATAAAATGTTTTGAAATTTCATGCTATCCTCTTATCAACTGAACGGTAGCCTATGGCTTCCGCTATATGCTGGGTTTCAATGTTTTCGCGCCCGGATAAATCAGCTATAGTCCTGGCTACTTTTAGCACGCTGTCAAAAGCCCGTGCTGACAAACCAAGGCGTTCTATTGCCTGTTTTAGCATTTTTTTTGATTGGCTGTCCAGTTTGCAGTGTTTTTTTGTCTGCTTCGGTTTCATTCTGGAATTTGTATAAATTTTGTCTTCATTAAACCTTTTCGCCTGAATTTTTCTGGCATTTATTACTCTTTCACGTATATTTTTGGAACTCTCCGACGGCTGGCTTTCTTCAATCAATTCATCTGATTTCAAAGCGGGAACTTCAAGATGAATATCGATCCTATCCAACAACGGGCCGGAAATTTTGTTTATATATTTTTGTATCTGAAAAATGCTGCATACGCATTCTTTTTCAGGATGGCCGTAAAAACCGCAGGGGCAGGGGTTCATAGCAGAAACCAGCATAAAGTTAGCCGGAAATGTCAGGCTGACCTGGGCGCGGGAAATAGTCACTATTGCATCCTGCAGGGGCTGCCTTAAAACCTCAAGGACATCTCTATGAAATTCAGGAAGCTCGTCTAAAAACAAAACCCCGTTATGCGAAAGGCTTACCTCTCCGGGTTTTGGGTAGGCCCCCCCACCGATTAAAGCTACATTAGATATGGTATGATGCGGCGATCGAAAAGGCCTGGTTGCAAGCAGGCCTTTACCCGGCGCAATAAAACCCGAGACTGAATGGATTTTGGTAGTCTCAAGAGCTTCATCAAAATTTAAAAGCGGAAGAATTGTTGGCAGCCTTTTTGCAAGCATTGTTTTACCGGATCCGGGCTGGCCTATCATAAGCACATTATGCCCGCCTGCGGCAGCAATCTCTAGGGCGCGTTTAGCAAATTCCTGGCCTTTGACTTCGCTGAAATCAAGGTCATACTCTAAAAATTCGTCGTTTGTTTTTTCTTTATCGAGACTGGTTGGCTTTATTGCAGTTTCACCGTTTAAAAAATCAATTACTTCTTTTAAATTTTTAACGCCTATTATTTTTTGGCAGTTGAGCATTGCTGCTTCTGAGGCATTTCCCAAGGGTAGGATTATGCCTTCAATGTCAGACTTTTTTTGGTTAACCATTTCCCTTACAGCCAGCGTAATCGGCAAAATTCCGCGCACTTCGCGCAGCGAACCGTCTAAAGCAAGCTCGCCTATAAGAACATATTTATCAAGTTTATCAATTTTTACTTGATCCATTGCAGTTAGTATGCCGACCGCTATTGGAAGGTCAAAACCTACTCCTTCCTTCTTTATATCGGCAGGAGCAAGGTTGACTGTAATTTTTCGTGTAGGAGAATCAAACCCGGAATTTTTTATTGCAGAGATGACGCGGTCTTTTGATTCTGTTACTGCGCGGTCAGGCAAACCTATAGTTGAAAATGACGGCAACCCGGCAGCAATATCCACTTCAACCTGGACAATATAACCGTTTATACCGTGAATTGACGCTGAATAAACTTTGGATAACATCAGTAAAAAAAACCTCTTTGAACGATGAAAGCGTTTCTTATAAGTTCCACATTATTATCCGTTATAGCAAGAACGTCAAACCTGAAATTTTTATCATTGAAACGCTTAAGCTTAATGTAATAGAATGCCATTTTGGCCAACTTTCGCTGTTTCCTGAAATCTACGGCGGATTGAGCTAAGCCATAAGAAGCATCGGCCCTTTTTTTAACTTCGATAAAAACAACATCGTATTTATCGAAAGCAATAATGTCTATTTCCCCAAACCTTGTTTTGAAGTTGCGTTCAATAATACGATAACCATTTTCCTTAAGATATAGGGCGGCTTCATCTTCGCCCTGCCGGCCTATTATTTGTTTGTAGTTACCCATTCCGCCATAATAGACGCAGAAAGGGAGGAATTAGTTCCCCGTCTTGCGAAAATAGGACGGGCCATGCCCACTAATATAAAGTAAATGACAGTCTGTGGATTTTGGTTATACCGTATTTTTTTATGGCAATCCTGTGTTCTTTTGTCGGGTATCCTTTATGCTTTTTAAAACCGTATCGCGGAAATTTTTTATCGTACCGGCACATGAGCCGGTCGCGCGTTACTTTTGCAATTATAGAAGCGGCCGCGATACAGGCGCTTTTTCCATCACCGCCGATAATTGCTTTTTGTGCAATATTTATTCCAGGAATTTTAAAAGGGCCGTCAACAAAAATAAGTTCGGGCTTGATTTTTAATTTTTTTACGGCAAGTTTCATAGCCAGGTAGGAAGCGTTAAAAATGTTTATTGAGTCAATTTTTTTATGATCGCAAATCCCGACACCTATGGCCAGGGCGTGTTTCAAAATTGCCTGAAAAGCTTTTTCTCTTTGATTTTGATTTAAGGTTTTGCTGTCTGCAATACCTTTGATGCGGATATTTTTTGGAAGGATAACTGCTGAAGCTACAACAGGGCCGGCTAACGGGCCCCTTCCTGCTTCATCTACTCCAGCGACATATCTACCGGACATTACGCCTTTACCGCAGCACTCTTATCCTGGACTTCACTAGTCTGTTCGTCTTCAATCCTGGAAGCTTTGCCGGTAAGTTTTCTTAAATAGTATAGTTTTGCTCTTCTTACAACGCCTTTTTTAACTAATTCTATTTTTTCAATGTTCGGCGCATATACGGAAAAAATACGTTCGATACCGATGCCAAACGATACTTTGCGGACCGTAAATGTTTCATTGTAACCGCCGCTGTGTTTTCTGATAACTATGCCTTCAAACGGCTGAAGCCTTTCAACGTCGCCCTCGTGAATCTTTACTATAACGCGTATTGTGTCTCCCGGGCTAAAGTGCGGAAAATCTTTCTTTTTTTGCAAATCTGGAATAATGTTTATCATCTCTTCTCCCCTTTTATTTCTTGAAGATATTTTTTTTGGACTTCGGTTAATTTTCTATTTTTTAACAAATCCGGCCTTTTAACCAATGTGTTTTTTAAAGAACTTTTTGCGCGCCACTTCTCAATTTCTTTGTGATTGCCTGAAAACAAAGTGTCCGGAACTTTCAACTTCCTGAAAGCCCTGGGGCGTGTATAGTGCGGGTAATCCAGCAAGCCGTTTACGAATGAATCAAGCTCTACTGAGGATTCTTCTTTTACTACCCCAGGAACCAGCCTGGCTACCGTATCAGCAAGAACCATCGCGGGCAGTTCCCCTCCGGTAAGAACGTAATCGCCTATAGACACTTCCATGTCGATTGTTTTCATTACACGTTCATCTATACCTTCATAATGCCCGCATAAAAGTATGAGGTGTTTTTCTTTTGAAAGAGCTTTAGCTAATTTATGGCTTAATAATTTGCCTTGCGGCGATAAAAAAATAACTTTTGGTTTCGAACGAATTTTCTGTTTTTTTACAAATTCAATTGCTTTATAAATCGGTTCGGCTTTGATAACCATTCCGCTTCCGCCGCCAAATGGTTTATCGTCAATTATTCTGTTCTTGTTATCGGAAAAATCCCTTAAATTATGCGTATGTGTTTCAATTATTCCCTTTTTTTGCGCTCTTCCTATTATACTTTCGCTTAAAACCCTGTCAAACATATCGGGGAAAAGAGTAATAATGTCAATTCTCATGGTTATTCAATCAGTCCCGGTATTAGGTCAATAATTACTTTTTTCCCGGGAATATCAACTTTTTTTACTATCTGTTTAATAGCGGGAACCAGAAATTCTTTATTATTCCGGGTTTTTACAACGTAAATATCATTGGGCCCGCTGGTCATTATGCTTTCAATGATGCCCAGTTCTTCATTTTTTTCAGAAAGAACAGTACAGCCGACCAAATCTTCTACCCAAAAAATATCCTTCGGTAAATTCTTAACCGGAATCCCGATGCTGTAACCTGAGAATTTTTCTGCCTGCTCTATATCATTAATTTCTTTGATTGTAAGCAATAGGAAATTCTTATTTTGCTCAATGCAGGTTATTTCATAAGGGCCGCAAAAGTTTGATAACTTCTCAAGGAATATCTTCTGGCTGCAATCTAAACTATATTTCTTAGCAAGACTGACAGACAACAACCCCTTTATCCCGTGGGGTTTTACTACATACCCTATTTTCAATAAGCGCCTGCTATTCAACTATCTCAACCGTCGCTCTTTTGTCAAGTTTGGCAGCCGCAGAACTTACAATGGTACGGATAGATTTGATTATACGTCCTTCTTTGCCAATAACTTTACCCCGGTCCGTATCAGAAACCTTAAGCTCCAAAATTGTGGATTTTTCGCCCTGAATTTCTTTTACTTCAACTGTCTCCGGGTTGTCAACAAGTGCTTTAGCAATCTGGATAACCAATTCTTTCATTTTCGTTCTCCCATGTTAATAATATTAGGGCCGGGTTATATAGCCTGTGAGCTTGCTGAATTTTTTAAAAGTTTAGCTACAATTTCGCTGGGCTGAGCGCCGCATTTTACCCAATAGTTAAATCTTTCATTATTTATAGAAATTTTGTTTTTTTCTATTTTAGGATCATAATGACCCAAGGTTTCTAAAACCTTTCCGTCGCGTTTTTTGCGGGAATCACACACAATAATCCTGTAAGTCGGAGCTTTCGGCCGGCCGCATCTTTTTAGTCTTATTCGTACCACGTTTTAATTAATCACCCCCTGGTAAATATACAATTAGTTATCAACCGGTTTATTCTACCTATAAATTCTTAACTTGTCAAACTGAGTTTGCTATCTTCATCAGGTGCTGGTAGGCCTGTTTTGGGTCTTTTTTGCCGAAAACTGAACTCCCGGCGACAAGCACTTCTGCGCCTTTAGCAACAACTAACGGGGCATTTGCATCATCTATACCCCCGTCAATTTGGATAATACACTGATTCTTATGGGTTAAAATGCGGCTTTTTATTTTTTCAATTTTTACTAATGATTCCGGCATGAATTTCCGGCCCCCGAATCCCGGTTCCACACTCATTACAAGAGCCAGGTCAAGTGAAGATAAATACGGGTATATATTTTCTACGGGCGTTCCAGGTTTAATAGACATTCCTGCTTTTTTATTAAGTTTTTTTATTTTCTCAATGGCAGCCGCCGGGTTTTCCTTGACTGTCTCCAGATGGACCGTTATCAGGTCCGCCCCGCTGTCAGAAAATACATCAATATATTTCAGCGGGTCGGAAATCATAAGATGCACATCAAAAATTGCTTTGGTATATTTGCGTAAAGCTTTTATCACGCAAGGCCCGAAAGAGATATTGGGCACGAAGTGGCCGTCCATAACATCTATGTGCAAATATTCCACGCCCGTTTCATCAAACCATTTTATTTGCTGGGCCAGGCAGGAAAAATCTGCAGACAGAATTGAGGGCGCGATTTTAACTTTCGGCATTGTTATAGCTCTTTTTCTTCGACAAGTATATTGTTTATAAACATTCTCAGTTTAGCCCGGCCTTTTTTCATAATAGGAATGTCTATTTTGCTTCCAGGAAGCTGAATGCTTGAAAATATCTGGTGTTCGCCTGTGCTGTCAATCAGCATTACCTGCACTTTCTGTTCTTTCGCGCCTTGCGGAACTTCATAATGAAAAACTTCGCCGGCAGGCTGCGAAGCTGTGGTAAGCGCCGCTTTAGACCCCTTGGAAACTGTCACGAGAACAACGGTGGTATAGGTTACTACTGTATCGGATGCAGGCTCCTGGCCGACGATTACATTTACAGCCGCAGATTCGTACTCTTCTTCTTTAATCTGATAAGTTATTTTGTTTTTCTCCGACCAACTTTTAAATTCATTTATATCTTTACCAACAAAGTCCGGCATTAGTATCATTCCTTCAGGCGGCTCGCCTAAAGACACCAGGACATCAACCGGCACATTTTTGTCTGCAACGCTGTTAGCATCCGGTTTTTGCGAAATAATTTTATTCTTCTCGTACCGCAGGGAATAAACCTGGTCACTTACGTTATATACTAATTGATTCTTTCTGATTATGAGTTCGGCAACTTTTGTTGTCTGGCCTACTACATCCGGGACAAAAACCAGGTCGCTTCCCCTGCTTAGCATTATTCTGATGATTTTCCCCTGCCTGACTGTCATACCTGCGTTCGGGGTTTGGCGTAAAACTGTGCCAGGAGGAAGCTTTGCGCTGAATTCTTCGCCCTCTTTTATAACACCCAGGCCAAGAACTGAAATGGTGTCCATCGCATCCTGGAGGGATTTGCCTTCTATCTTGGGGACTATCACTTCAGACCTGTTATGAATAACAGCCCGGATAGTCCAGTTAAAAATAAGAAAAACCAGCACCAGGCATACCAGCGAAACGATTGAAACTTCAATATAGCGTTTTTTCATAGGCTTTAGCATTATACAAAAAAATAGTATTGTTTCAAAATGAATGGAGAGAATTACAGAATGTAGCAGCGTTTCTAATGACAACTGCAGCTTGAACAGTTATGGCCGGGAGGACAGCTTCCGCAAGAAGAACCGTTAGCGCCCGCAGGGCCGCTACCAACGCCCTGGGCAGAGAATCTCGACATATATTTTATAAGTTCTTTATTTCCGCATTCCGGGCATACCGCTTCCTCGCCGCTAAATAACAGCAGCTCAAACTGTTTTTTGCACTTCTTGCAGGAGAATTCGTATATAGGCATATTTAGTCCAGCTTTTCTTCCAGCACCTGGCCCAAACTGGGATTGGGCATATTTGAATATTTTTTGACCAGCTCTTTTTCCAGTTCAATTTCGAGTTTTCTTACCGAGAGGTCGATTTTTCTTGTTTTCCTGTCGGAACGGATTACTTTTGCTTCTACTTCCTGGCCCAACTTAAATAAGACTTTAGGGTCAGTGTCTTTATCGCGCGAAATCTCATTTTTATGAATAAACCCCTCTAAATTTGTTTCGAGCTTTATAGTGATGCCAAAATCAAATATTTTGTTTACCTCGCCTTTAACAACATTTCCCATTGAATATTTCTCAAAAGGGTCCTGGGTTAAATGTTTTATCGACAAGTGAGCGCGTTCCTCTTCAGGTTTTACTTCAAGCAGGACTGCATCAATTTCACTGCCTGCGGAAACTAGCTGGTCAGGATGGTTAATTCTTTTTGTCCAGGACATATCCGTCAAAGGAATAAGCCCCTCCATATTATCTTCAATATTCACGAAAACACCGAAAGGAGCAAGTTTCGTAACCTTCACTTTTAATTTTGTCCCCGCCGGGTATTTTTTCTTCAATTCTTCCCAGGGATTCTCTTTTGTCCTTTTCAAAGAAAGCGATAACTTGCCCTGCTGGCGATTGACATCCAATACCTTAAACTCATAACTTTCACCGGACTTAAATATTTTTTTCGGATGCCCTATTCTTTCTTTCCAGGAAAGTTCGGAAACGTGGACTAAGCCCTCTATACCCGGCTCAAGTTCAACGAATGCGCCAAAATCAACCAACGACGTAACTTTTCCCTTTACCAGGCCGCCAACCGGATATTTTTTTTCTATATCGTCCCAGGGATGCGCAAGGAGCTGTTTCAACCCGAGGGAAATTTTACTTTTTTCATTATCTATTGCCAAAACTTTTACTTTAATTTTATCGCCTGCATGCACCGCTTCCGACGCTTTATTAATCCTGTGCCAGGACAGGTCGCTTATGTGCGCCAAACCTTCAACGCCGCCGCCGATATCAATAAAGGCCCCGAAATCCGTTAATTTTGATACCGTGCCTTCGATGATGTCGTCAACTTTTATATTGGAAAGAATTTTTACCGCATTGTTTTTCCTTTCAATATCTGCAATTCTTTTATGGGACACAACCGCTGATTTGTTTTTATTATTCAATTCCGTTATTAAAACCTTTATATTTCTGTTCAATAATTCGTTGAGGGAATCAATAGATTTTGTGTCAACCTGGGACATGGGCAAAAATGCGTCGATCCCTATGTCGACAATAAACCCGCCCTTGATTTTTTTAACAATTACTCCTGAAACCGCCTCATTGGCGTCATAAGCGCTTTTTAATTTTGCCCAGGCGAATTGTTGCCGGGCCTGGTTGTAAGAAACCAGAAAATAGCCGTCCATTCTGCTTCCTGTGAAAACTACCTGGATTTCTTTTTCTGAAACAAAATCACCCGGAACACCGCGCTGTCCGAATTCTTCAATAGGGATAAAACCCTCTGATTTCATGCCCAACCCTACTACCACACCTTCATTATCAACAGCCACAATTTTTACAGCCCTGATTTCGCCCGGCTTCGGGTCCCGCATACCGTTTATTGCTGCTTCAAAATTCATTTCTGTCTCTTCCATATATCTTAATTCCCCTTTTGCATAAATTCCCGCAAGCTTGAAACAACTCCGTCAATAATCCATTGAGGCGTTGATGCGCCTGCGGTGATTCCTACAACACCCTGCTTTCCAAACCAAGTCTTCTTTAAATCCCTGGATGATTCTATATGAAATGTTCTTACGTGCCGCAGGCATATGTCTTTAAGCCTTGCAGTGTTCCCGGAATTTTTTCCGCCTAAAACGAGCATAACGTTTACTTTTTTGGCTAATTTTTTTGCCTCATTCTGCCTTTCGTTTGATGCGTTGCATATTGTATTAAATATTTTCGCGGTTTTGTACTTTTTTTTAATTAAGGCAACCAATTTATTGAATTTCTCGCAAGATTGGGTTGTCTGGCTTACAACTGCCACGGGTTCTTTAAGTTTGAGGTTTTTGATTCCTCCGGCTGAATTAACTACAACAACTGTTTTTGAGGAGTACGATACTAGGCCTATCACTTCAGGATGATTTTTTTCACCTATAACCGCTATATTATATCCATCTTTCGATAATTTTTCAACAAGGCGCTGAACTCTTTTTACATAAGGGCAGGTAGCGTCAATTACATCTACTCTCTTTCTGCTCAATCTGCTCATCGTTGCTTTAGGAAGCCCATGAGTCCTGATTATCACTGTGCCTCTGTCAGCCTTGTCTATTGAAAAGAGCACATTTATACCTATACTTGAAAGCCTTTTAACTTCATGTTTGTTATGCATCAGCGGGCCTATGGTATAAATAGGTTTTCTGTTGAATTTCGGAGCTTTTTGTGCAAGATCAACCGCTTTTTTTACGCCATAACAAAAACCCGCGCTTCTGGCAACAATGATCTTCATTTGCCTCTTTGAAGTTCTTCCTTCATCTCTGACGCTACTTTATTTGTCAAAACAGTATAAGTATCCTGGCCGTACTTTTCAGGAGGAAATACCGGCTGTAAAAAATTTACTTCAAGCCTTTTGAATTCTTTTAACTTGTTTGAATTTTTTATGCAACAGGGCACTATCGGAGACTGGGACCAGCAGGAAAGCATTCCGATTCCGCTTTTCACGTCAAAATTATTTTCATTTCTTCTGCCGCCCTGGGGAAAAACCAGGACTATTTCCCCCTCGGACAACAGCCTCTTGACTGTACGGATTGCACCCATATCGGTTCCTTTACGGTTAACCGGGAAAGCATTCACTTTACGTAAAATCCAGCCAAATACCGGCGAACTAAACAGCTCTTTTTTTGCCATATAGTGGATAGGCCGCCAAAGGCACGAACCTACCAGC
>JAHIVV010000001.1 GCA_018816525.1 Elusimicrobiota bacterium | reverse complement strand
TGCACTTAATGAAGGAAGCCACTCGCTGTAGGCTCCTTTAACATCCTTTTGGGCAAGCTTTTCCTGCAGAACCAATTCCTGAAAATCTAACCGCAAAGCAACAGCTTTTTCTTTGCATTCTTCATAATTCTTGAAATTCAGAGGATTTTCTTCCGGTTGAGGAAAATTGCCCTGGCTAATTAGAACAGGATGATCTAACTCTTCTCCAAGAATGTTTGTGAAAGAAAGCATCGCAATGTCAAGATTATGCTTTGCAGTTTCAACATTTGCTTTAAAATTCATATACTGTGCTTCAATATTAAGAACGTCTATTGGTGTAGCTAAACCTTCTTTTTCTCTTTCCCGGACAGAATTATAAAGACTCTCAATTTCTTTCAAATTAAAAGACGCCAAATTCTGAATTGTTATCGCCTGCATAAGGTTATAATAACTCTTTTTAACATTATAAACGACTTCCTGTTTTTTCTTTTCGTAACTTATGCAGCTAAGTTCTCTGCTTATACCTGCTTTAGAAACAAGTGAGCCCGTCTTGCCGAAATCCCAGATATTTTGCTGGGCCGATAAGCCCTGGGAATAAGTTGTAACATCAGTTTTGTCCGGAAGGCCGGGAAAAAGCGCGGTGTCTCCAAATGTTACCGAAAGCGGGCTGACGCGTCTTGAGGCGGACATATTGGCAGATACCTGAGGGAAATACATGGACCTGGCTTCCCAGAATTTGAATTTGGCGGAAATATAATTGTTTTGGAGAGCAATTAATTCAGGGTTATTCGCAAGAGCAATATCAATATATTCCCTTAATTTGATTTCTTCAGAGAATAACAAACAAACTGATGCAATGATTGTGAAAATAGTTACTGATATTTTTTTGTACATGCGCAACTCCTAAGGAAGAATCTTGCCGTCTTTGAAATGAACTTTTTTATGTGCATATAAGGCTATATCCGGTTCATGAGTTATAAGAATGATTGTTTTTCCCCTTTTGTTTAAATCAACAAATATTTTCATAATTTCTTCGCCCGATTTTGAATCCAGGTTTCCGGTAGGCTCGTCAGCGAGTATAATAGACGGGTCATTAACTATGGCCCGGGCAATGGCTACTCTCTGCTGCTGGCCACCGGAGAGTTCATTGGGCTTATTTTTTGCCTTGTCTTCCAGGCCAACCATCTTCAAACATTCAAGAGCTCGCTCCCTTTTATTCTTTACTCCGCTATATATTAAAGGAAGCTCTATATTTTTTACAGCGTCTGTTCTGGCCAAAAGGTTAAAGGTCTGGAAAACGAACCCGATTTTTTTATTTCTAATATGGGCCAATTCATCATCGCTGAGCGTTGCAACTTCTTTGCCGTCAAGCAGATAGGACCCGGTAGTGGGTCGGTCCAGGCAGCCAATGATATTCATGCAGGTTGATTTGCCCGACCCGGAAGGGCCCATGATTGCAAGAAAATCACCTTCATTTACCGTAAGGCCTACATCGTCGAGAGCTCTGAAATCTACTGAGCCTGTTTTATAAATTTTTGTTATATTTTTTAATTCTATAACAGTTTTTGTCATTTTATACCTTCGACTTCTTTACCCTCTGTTCTACTATCATGTACAGCGTCGGTATGAATACCAGTGTAAGGATAGTTGATACGGTCAGCCCGCCTACCACGGAAACAGCCATGGGAGAGCTCATTTCCGAGCCGGTGTGGGCCTGCTGTCGTCAATAACAAGAATTTTTGTGATAATGAATTTTGCATAAAACCTGTAAGCCAACGCAAAAACCAACAAAGCAGTGATAATTAATGTAAGTGCGTTAATGTTAGTATCCCAAATCCCTTATTTGTTTTTCTGAGAATCCTAAATAATGGGCAATTTCGTGTACAACTGTTCTTTCAATCTGGCTGTTTATTTCTTCCTCTTTTTTAAACATCATTTCAAAACTATCTTTATAAAGTTCAACACGCGTAGGTTCTGACTGCAAATTAGCCAAAAAAAATCGCCCGTAGTGCATTCCGATAAATGCCCCGAAAATAACCATTCCCGGGTTTCTTTGAAGCATTTCATCCGGGGCTTTTTCGCGGGCAACTACCGCGACCTGTTTCTCCTTTAAAATATCTTTAACTTGCTGCGGTATTTTTTCCAACGTTTGGTCAATAATATTTTCAAATTCTTCAAAAGTCATACTTTATTTTTTCTCTGTGTCTGCTTTCTGAAATTGGATAAAAATACCGGTTTGTTTTCCTGCACAACCAAGTTATTAAAATCAAACCACGCCCGGCAAATATCGCCTTTTTCGCTTATTCCTTCAATTTCCACGGCCCGGGCGGTTTTTGAATCATTTTCTTCATAAACCGTTTTAAGCAATTCTTCAAGAGAGTTGCATTCTATGATAGTGTTATCGTAAAAGGAGACTTTTGCAATAGCTTTTTTGACTACGAATTTCATTGCCATATTTTATGTTTTTTTTGCTTCGATGTCAAAAAATTGTACTAAAACCAGCAAGGAAGCGGTTTTAGTATTTCGTCCAACTCAAATTTGCTTTAACCTGAAAAATCTGATAAGATTTTTGTATGGCAAAATTAGAACTGAAAAATATAACAAAGAAATACGGGAAAACAACCGCTATTAAAGATTTTTCATTAGAAATTAATGATCATGAATTCTGTGTTCTTACCGGGCCTTCCGGCTGCGGAAAAACCACTATTCTCCGGATAATTGCCGGGTTAACCGGCGCAAGTGAAGGCCAGGTAATCCTTGAGGGAAAAGACGTCAGTAAGATTCAGCCAAAAGACAGGAATATTGCCATGGTTTTCCAGAACTATGCACTTTATCCGCATATGAATGTTTACGAAAATATGGCTTTCGGGTTGATGCTGAGAAAAGTATCAGCAACTGAGATAGACGCCCATATAAAAGAAGCCGCTGAAATTTTAAATATAACAAATCTATTAAAAAAACGCACCCAGGACCTTTCTGGCGGAGAAAGACAAAGAGTAGCCGTAGGCAGAGCCCTGGTAAGAGACCCTAAATTATTTTTATTGGATGAACCCCTTTCAAACCTGGATGAAAAATCAAGGGCCCAGATGCGCGCTGAATTTAAAAAAATACACGACAAACTTAAAACAACCATGCTTTACGTTACCCATGACCAGATAGAAGCCATGACCCTGGGAGATAAAATATGTGTAATGAAAGACGGTGCAGCCCAACAGTCTGCCGCGCCCATGGATTTATATAACCATCCGGCAAACAAATTTGTTGCAGGATTTTTCGGGTTTCCTTCCATGCCTCTGGCAAAAGTTAAAGTAACAAAAGAAAACAACGGTGTTTACATTGACGAAGGAACTTTTAAGCTGTTGATTCCTGAGCCTTTGAAAAATAAAGTCGGACAGTTTGAAGGGCAATCACTGACCTTTGGAATAAGAGCGGAAGATATTCACGTTAAATCCGATTATTCCGGAAAAATTGAAGGAAACACTGCAACCATTAATGTAGATTTTATCGATCCAATGGGCCCGGAAACTCACTTACACTTAAATACAGGCAAAAATTCTTTTGTAGTCCGTACAAAAACATCCTCAACCCTAAAAACAGGCCAATCTGTAGAAGTAGCATTTGACCTGGGAAAAATGCACCTGTTCCATCCGGTAACCGAAAAAACAATAAACGATTGACACACTTGATATAATATAGTATTGTATATCCGCGGGGTGGAGCAGTCCGGTAGCTCGTCAGGCTCATAACCTGAAGGTCGTAGGTTCAAATCCTACCTCCGCATCCAAGAAAATAACAAAAACCACCAACAGGTGGTTTTTTTAAGGTAATAATGCCTCAAATTAAATTTACTTCAATTCTGTTTTCTTTTCCGTTTTTAACCATTTTTCAAGCCAGGCAAAAGCGTCTTCCTGCATCTTTATGTCAAATTTGTGCGGCCCAGGAAAAAACTTTCCCGAGTAATTGCTCTTGTATCCGGTTTTTTTATAAATGGATTGAATTTTCCTATGGGCATTTTGCTGTCCCTTTAAGGTATAAAGCTGATCCTCGGTGTCATACTGAACCATTAATGGAAGAGGCGCTCTTAAAGAAATCAGATCGGGCAGATCCATAAATCTGGTTAAATGCGGCAGGTAGAGCATCCAGGTGTGGAATTTTACATTATTTAACAACAGCTCTTCAAATGTGGTCATAAACCCTATACATACAGCGCATTTTATCCTTGAATCCAGCCCGCCTAAAAATATCGTTCTTAAACCCCCGCAGGACAA
Source organism: Elusimicrobiota bacterium (assembly GCA_018816525.1). Lineage (NCBI taxonomy): Bacteria > Pseudomonadati > Elusimicrobiota > Elusimicrobiota bacterium. Next base: position 37,345 of record JAHIVV010000001.1, on the reverse strand, counting down.
ACCTGCGCACCCGATTTTATCGGGGTCAACTTCTTTTCTTGTAAGAACATAATCAACGCTTCTTCTGTCTTCGTAGGAAAATATGCCCGGCCAGGTTAATCCGGAAGTAAATATGGTTTTTGCAAGTATATGTTCATGCTCATTGGCAAAATGATTATAAGCGGCTATATATTCCTTAGAATCCTTTTTTTTGCCCTCAAAATCCTTGCGGAAATTCTCTGGAAGAGCTTCAACCGCCACTTTTCTGCTGCCGAACGGGAAAACGTCTATTACGAGAACAGCAAAACCTCTTTTTGCTATCTCGTTGGCCCAGCTTCTACCGCCATAATACTGTTTTTTATGTTCCTTTATGGTTATAGGTTCATCGGGCAGTCCTGTAATTTTTTCTTTTCCGTAATATTTTAACCCGCCATGGGCATGCAGGGCTATTATGCAGGGCAGCTTTCTATTTTTCCCTTCAGGGTATAGAAACAAACCCTTCATTCTCGGGCCGTAGGGCAGGCTATAAGAAATTTTTTCTATCACCAGTCCATCGTATTTTATTAATCCATCAACAGTTGCTTTCAAGGGGGCATTTCCCGGTTCAAAAGCAAGCAATTCAAAAACTTTTCCTTTTGCTTTTTTGCGCCAGGATTCCAGGTTTTCCCAACAATTATTCAGATATGACAGCGGTTGCCCGTGTTTTTCTAATTCCTTTTTAAAAAAACCGTAATAATTCCCCACATCAGAAAAACGTTTTTTAATCATCATTTTTTAATTAAATATTTCGTAGTTTGTTTATACTGATTATACCAAACAATCTTAATAATTTGCACTTTAATTTGAAAATTTGTAGAATAAACACACAAACTTTTTGGGGTGTAGCCAAGCGGTAAGGCACGGGAATTTGGATCCCGCATACGAAGGTTCGATCCCTTCCACCCCAGGTTTCCATCCCTCGTTTCTCAAATTTCCTTAAAATCCCATTCTCAAACACCAGACTAAACTAACGCTTTTTCTAATTCCGGGAACTAATTGACAACAATTGCGTCTATTTAGGTGAGTATAAAAAACTATTTGAAGTAAAGGATATCACCTATGGACCCAAAAAAAGTTACGCTTGTTTTTGCAGAAAGAATTAAGCATAAAATATTGATTATTCGTGGCAGCAAGGTCATTTTGGATAAAGATTTAGCGTTTCTTTACGGGGTTCCAACAAAAAGATTAAATGAACAAGTAAGACGAAACATAAAAAGGTTCCCTGAAGACTTTATGTTTCAATTAACCAGCGAGGAAATAGAAAATTGGAAGTCGCATATTGCGACATCCAATTCTATTAAAATGGGTTTAAGAAAAAGACCTTATGCTTTCACTCAAGAAGGTGTTGCAATGTTGTCAGGAGTTCTGCATAGCGAACGAGCTATTCAGGTTAACATTCAAATTATGCGAGTGTTTGTTAATATACGGAATGTAATCTCAGCAAACAGAGGAATAATCGGTAAATTGAATCAATTGGAGAATAAATTTAAATCACACGATAATAAGATAAAAACAATTTTTGAAATTATTCACAGACCTTCAGAAACGAAATTATTATCTCCGGAAAAGCCTTTTTCAAATAAAATGGTCATTAGGGATATTATTAGTTCCTGCAGCGAGCATATTCACTGGGTTGATAAATATTTTTCTAAGGTAGGGCTGGACTTGTTGGCGAAGTCACTTAATCCTGGAAAAGTAAAAAATGTAAAAATATTGATGTCCTCGGAAAAAATAGACGATACTTTCATCTCTTTGTATCGTGACTTAAGGAAAGAATTTAAAAGCGAAGGCGTGAAAATTGAATTAAGGACTATAACCGATCATAAATTGAATGCCTGCATTCATGATAGATGGATTATTGCAAAAAATGTTTGTTACAACACTCCTTCAACTGATACTGTTGCCAGGGGACAGTACTGCGAAGTAAAAAAACCGCCAATTTTCCGCCATTTATTGAATGGTGGGAAAAAAGCAAAGCTATTGTTTGATACTTTTTAAAATTCCTTGAATTTCCCCTCAAAAAACAGTAACATAGAAGTGAAGGTTATCATCAGCAAAATCCGCCTAAAAGGCCTTGACTAGTTGCAACTCCTGATGTATAATATGGTATATACAACATGAAAATAGATTTTATACTTAACATTCACGAATTTGAGTGGGACGCCTGGAACAAAGACAAAATATTCAAGAAACACGGCGTTGAGATATTCGAGTGCGAAGAAATCTTTTTCAATGAGCCTTTAACTGTCATGCCGGATGAGGCACATTCAGTAGCAGAACAAAGATATTACGCATTGGGCGCCACATTAGCTGAAAGACGTTTATTCGTTGTTTTTACAATAAGAAAAAACAAAATAAGAGTAATTTCTGCAAGAAATATGAGCAAAAAAGAGAGGAAAATGTATGATGAAAAAACTAAAAAACATTCCTAAATTTAGAAATGAATCAGAAGAAACGGAATTTTGGGCAAAACACGACTCAACAGAATATGTTGATTGGTCTAAAGCAAAAAAGGTAATACTTCCCAACCTAAAACCAAGCTCAAAATCCATACCTATTAGATTTCCGGTTCCGTTGCTGGAAAGAATAAAAGTGTTAGCCAATAAAAACAATATACCTTACCAATCTTTGATAAAAACATATTTAGCGGATCGCATAGAAAAAGAATTCCATAAGGTTTGAGCGGTGAACCTGCATGAACAATATTCCTGAAATCAAAAAGATTGTTTTTATCGGCAACTATTTGCCCCGTAAATGCGGTATCGCCACGTTTACAGAAACCCTTTATGAATCCATTGCAAACCAATTCCACAACATTAACTGTTTTGCTATTCCCGTCAATGACACCAAAGAAGGCTACGACTATCCTGATTGCGTAAGATTTGAAATCAGGGAACAGGAAATTGATTCCTATAAACGCGCTGCGGATTTTATCAACATTAATGCCGTCAACATTGTTTCCTTACAGCACGAGTACGGCATTTTCGGCGGCCCTTCCGGAGTTTACATCCTTTCACTTCTTAAAAAATTGCAAATGCCCGTAGTCACTACCTTGCATACCGTCCTTAAAAACCCGAATACCGAACAAATGCATGTAATGGAAGGATTAACGGAATTATCGGATATATTTGTGGTTATGACAAAAAGATCAGCTGATTTTCTCACAGATATTTATAAAGTTCCAGAAAACAAGGTTCGTTTAATCCCTCACGGTATTCCCGACATCCCCTTTATTGACTCTAATTTCTACAAAGATCAGTTCGGGCTGGCAGGAAAATTCGTCCTGCTGACTTTCGGGCTTCTTTCGCCTAACAAAGGAATAGAAAACGTACTTCATGCTTTGCCTTCTATCGTAAAAGAATATCCAAATGTAGTTTATGTGATCCTTGGAGCCACTCATCCCAATCTTTTGCGTGAAGAAGGCGAGGCCTACCGTCTAAAACTTCAGAACCTGGCGGAAGAATTGGGTATTGTTAAAAACGTAATTTTTTATAACAGGTTTGTCACGATGGAAGAATTGAAAGAGTTCATTGTAACGGCTGATATTTATATAACTCCTTATCTTGACGAAAAACAGGCCGTTTCAGGAACTCTCGCTTACTCTTTCGGCGCGGGTAACGCCGTCATTTCCACTCCCTACTGGCATGCCGCAGAATTGCTTGACGAAGGAAGAGGAATACTGGTGCCTTTTAATAACCCAGAAGCAATATCACGGGAAGTATTGGGCCTTATCCGCGATGACAATAAACGCAACACCCTGCGTAAAAATGCTTTTATTTTGGGAAGAGAAATGACCTGGAACAATACAGGAAAGCTCTACATGGAGACTTTCAAAGAAGCCAGGTTAAAACACCCCACGCTAATCCACAAAAAACTTGTCCTGGCTTCACTCGACCAGGAATTGCCCGAATTGCCAGCTTTCAAGCTTGATCATTTATACAGAATGACCGATTCAACAGGAATTATCCAGCACGCGACTTACAATATACCCAATTTGGCCGAAGGTTACTGTACCGACGATAATGCCCGGGCCCTTATTCTTACGATTTTTCTTGATGAACTCAAAGAAGGCGATAAAACAAAACTTGCGGACATGGCAACCATATACCTGGCTTTCCTCAACAGCGCTTTTAATGTAAAAACCAACCGTTATAGAAATTTTATGAATTATAACCGTACCTGGGTAGATGAAGCAAACGGCGTCGGCTCGGAAGATTCTCACGGCAGGGCTATTTGGGCGCTGGGTACTTGTATCGGCAGGACTACAAACGCGGGCTTCAGAAATTTTGCAAATATGCTTTTTGAAAAATCATTACAGCCCGTCTGTGATTTTAGCTCGCCCAGGGCGTGGGCCTTTTGTATCATAGGCCTGCACGAATACCTGAGATGTTTTGACGGAGACCGCCGCGTCCACCAGATACGCCAGTCCTTAGCCAAAAAACTTTTTGAACTTTTTAAAGTGCATAGCTCCGAAGATTGGCCCTGGTTTGAACCCGTTGTTACTTATTGCAACGCGAGGCTTTCTCATGCGCTCATCTTAAGCGGCAGATGGCTTGAAAATCAGGAAATGCTTGACTCGGGGCTCAAATCGCTTGCGTGGCTGATTAAAATCCAGACATCTTCAAAAAACCGTTTCCGTCCGGTCGGATCCAGCGGATTCTACAAACGGGGCGAAGAAATTTCAATAGCTGACCAGCAGCCGGTTGAAGCTTTCACAATGATTTCAGCCTGTATTGAAGCTTTTCATACCACCGGCGGCCTGATGTGGTATACCGAAGCGCGAAAAGCTTTTCAGTGGTTCATGGGACGCAACGACCTGGACATTCCTTTATATGACGCTTTAACCGGAGGCTGCCGCGATGCGCTTCATGTTGACCGCGTTAACCAGAACGAAGGAGCCGAATCAAGCCTTTCTTTTTACGCCTCCTTGGCAGAGTTGACTACAGTACAAAACATACTTAGAAGCCAGAAATTGCCGGCATCCAAATAATATCCCAGGGAGAAGTATGACAACAATCGCGTCTTTCGCTCAAAATTCAAATATTTCGCTCACTCCTGACAAAACCAGAACCATACTAAGGCCTTTCGTACCAAGAAATGAATTACAAATTGTTAATATTATTTCACGTGTAATGTCGCTGTCCGAGAATTCTGTTTTAAATCAGCTCAATAAAATTTTAAAAGATTTTGCGGGACGGCACGAAAACATAGAATCGATATTTCTGGAACATTACAAAATGATTCAGTCACATTTGTTTACCGACTTACAGCCATCCAAAGAAAGAAAATTGTTAATTGGTTCGTACTTTTCAAGCGAATATACTTTTGAATCAGCCGCCCTTTTCAACCCGTCCATAATCCCTCATCCGGACCAGGCCAATCTTCCCGAAGGAGCTTTACGTTTTATAATGAGCCTCAGGGCCACGGGCGAAGGGCATATTTCATCGTTAACCTTCAGAATCGGAACTATCGACAGAAATAATTCCATTATTATAGATAATCCGGGAAAATTTGCCATACCGGCTCTGCATGTGCAGAACCCGTTTTATGATAAAAAAACTTTTCATATGAAACTTTTGGAAATGGATCTGGAAAATGATTTTTCCGTGTGCGTATTGGATTCGCTCAAGGATACGTTTGCGTTTTTAGAGCTGACGGACAGTTTAAAAAAGGTGGCGTTTGACGGCAGCAGAAAAAAAACACAGGCAGACGCCCTGGCATACGAAAAAATACTTTTGCTTGCTTTATCCAATTATGAAACCGAGCTTCCTGCATCCAAAAAACTGTCTGACTTAGTAATATTCCCTGCTTCCCCTGCGGAACAAAACGGTATTGAGGACGCGAGGTTTGTTCTTTTTACAGACGATGACGGCACGAAAACCTACTATGCGACCTATACAGCTTATGACGGCAGGATCATTTTGCCCCAGCTTGTGGAAACAAGAGACTTTTCGCATATCAAGATGATAACACTCAACGGAAAGGCAGTAGAAAATAAAGGAATGGCCTTATTTCCACGTAAAATTAACGGAAAATACGCGATGCTTTCCCGGCAGGACAACGAAAATCTTTTTTTAATGTATTCGGATAATATTCATTTCTGGCAGGAAACCCAGCTTGTAATGAAACCGGCCTACGAGTGGGAGTTTATTCAAGTCGGCAATGGCGGTTCCCCGGTTGAAACCGACGCCGGCTGGCTTGTGCTTACTCACGGAGTCGGCCCCGTAAGAAGATACTGTATCAGCGCAGTTTTGTTAGACAAAAACGATCCCACTATTGTGTTAGGGCGCCTGAAAGAACCTTTAATAATGCCTGACAAAACTGAAATGTCTGGATATGTACCCAATGTTGTTTATACCTGCGGGGTACTGATTCACAACCAAAACCTGATATTGCCCTATGCCAAGTCGGATAATACCACAACCATCGCCGTTATTAACCTAAAAGATCTCCTAACCGAACTGAAAAAGTAACAAATCACGGATTTGCTGTTAGCTATCACATGTACGCACATGTACCGTATCTTGTCTTTGTGTTTGTAATATATTATAATTACAGCGTTGTATAAGCAGTTCTAATTATAAAGAGAGGAGTTTATACCATGAGAAAACCAATAATGGCGGGTAATTGGAAGATGCACAAAACAGTCGGAGAATCTGTTGATTTTGTAAAGAATTTAAAAGGCAATATTTCTGACGTAAAAGATTGTGAAATTGTAATTTGCCCCGTTTTCACAGCCTTGAATTCAGTAAAAGAAGCGGCACAGGGCACTAATATTTCTATCGGAGCCCAGAATATGCACTGGGAAGAAAAGGGCGCATTCACCGGAGAAATATCTCCGAAAATGCTTATTGACGCCGGCTGCAAATATGTCATCATCGGGCATTCAGAAAGAAGGCAGTATTTCGGCGAAACAAACCAGACAGTAAACAAAAAAATGGTTTCTGCTTTCAAATTCAGGCTTATTCCGATAGTTTGTGTCGGTGAAACTCTGGAAGAAAGGGAAAAAAATATCACGTTTGATGTGCTGGGAAAACAAATAAAAGAAGGGCTTGCAGGTTTAACAGGCAGTCAAAGTTCTGAAGTTGTCATTGCCTATGAGCCGGTTTGGGCTATCGGAACCGGAAAAACCGCAACACCCGCCCAAGCGCAGGAAGTACACCAGTTCGTAAGAAAATTATTTTCTGAAATGTACGGAAAAGATGCCGGAGCCAATGTAAGAATTCTTTACGGCGGTTCAGTAAAGCCGGACAATGTGTCGGAACTCATGAAACAAACTGATATTGACGGCGGGCTTGTAGGAGGAGCGGCATTGGAAGTGGATTCATATACAAAACTTATAAAATACCAAGGGTAAAAGGAATATTAAAGGGGTAAAAAATATCATGGACAGATCAAAAAAACCGATAATGGCAAACATATCAAACAGGCATCTTCATGTTTCTGAACAGGACCTGCAGGTTTTATTCGGAACAGGCGCAAAGCTTACAAATATCCGCGACTTGGTCCAGCCGGGCCAGTTTGCCTGCAAAGAAACAGTCACTATAGCCACCCCAAGAAATAAAATTGATAACGTAAGAATAATCGGGCCGGTAAGAAAACAAACCCAGGTAGAAATTTCGAGAACAGACAGCTTTCCGTTGGGAATCAATCCTCCGGTAAGGGAATCAGGAAAACTTGAAGCTTCTGCTCCGATTACTCTAATAGGGCCTAAAGGCAAAGTTGAATTAAAAGAAGGCTGTGTCATAGCAAAAAGACATGTTCACATGACGCCTGTGGATGCAGAAGTTCTTGGAATCAAGGATTCAGAAATAGTGCAGGTCAAGGCGGGCATAGGCACTGGGAGAGAAACAATATTTTGCGACGTAGTCTGTCGTGTAAATAAGGATTATGCAGCTGAATGCCACCTGGATACTGATGAAGCAAATGCATGCGGATTAAAAAATGGAGACAAGATAATTATTTTGTAGGGTATTAAGGAGGAATAAATGGATTGGGGATTAAAAAATCGTATTTCAAGAATAATCAAGCCAAAAACAAACAAAACCGTGATGCTGGCGGTTGATCATGGATATTTTCTTGGGCCTACAAGCGGCCTTGAAGTTCCTTCAAAAACTATCAAACCTCTTTTACCTTATGCCGATACTTTGATGCTTACAAGGGGAGTATTGCGTTCCTGCGTAGATGCAGGCAATGATATTCCGATTGTCTTGAGAGTTTCCGGTGGAACAAGTATTTTAAGCGAATTGTCGAACGAAAGCCTCACGGTAGCCATGGAAGATGCTATACGCCTAAATGTTTGCGGTGCGGCTCTTCAAATTTTTGTCGGAGCGCCCAACGAAAAAGAAACATTAATCAATTTAGGAAAACTTGTCGATGCAGGCCAAAGATACGGCATACCGGTTTTAGCTGTAACGGCCGTAGGTAAAGATATGGTACGTGATGCCAGGTATTTAAGTTTAGCCTGCAGGATATGCGCAGAGCTTGGCGCGCACATTGTCAAAACCTACTATTGCGATAATTTTGAAAAGGTTGTGAAAACTTGCCCGGTACCGGTAGTTATTGCAGGCGGTAAAAAACTGGAAGAAAAGGATGCGCTAAAGCTTGCCTACAATGCTATTTCAAGCGGAGCTTCCGGTGTTGATATGGGAAGGAATATATTTCAATCCGCCCATCCGGTGGCAATGATTCAGGCGGTAAGGGCAGTTGTTCATGAAAAAGCAAGCGTAGAAAAAGCGTTTGGTCTGTTTAAATCTTTAAGCAGGAAAAAATAAAAATATGCGTGTTGCAATGTATTATAACAACCGGGACGTGCGTTTACAGGAAATGCCCAAGCCTGAAATTGGCCCGGGCGAGGTTCTTGTAAAAGTTGCCGCCAGCGGTATTTGCGGCAGTGATGTGCTTGAATGGTATCGTATAAAGAAAGCTCCTCTGGTCCTCGGGCATGAGATAACCGGTGAAATTGTTTCCACAGGCAGCGAAGTAAAGCAATATAAAATTGGTGACAGGGTTTTTGTATCGCACCATGTTCCCTGCAACACCTGCCGCTATTGTTTAGAAGGGCAGCACACGGCCTGTGAAACCCTGCAAAAAACAAATTTTTATCCCGGCGGTTTTTCAGAATATATACAGGTGCCGCAATTAAACGTTGACCGCGGGATTTATATTATCCCTGAAGAAATGTCTTTTGAGGATGGCACTTTCATTGAACCCCTGGCATGTATAATCCGCGGCCAAAGAACAGCGGGTTTTCAGAGCGCGAAAACTTTGCTTGTTTTAGGCAGCGGCATGGCCGGTTTACTGCACATCGCGTATGCGCGCGCAACAGGCCTCAGTAGAATTATTGCAACGGATGTCAGTGATTACCGCATGAACGCAGCAAAACAAGCCGGAGCGGATTTCGTGATAAATTCCAAAGAAAACGTTCTTGAACAGTTACTAAAAGTTAACGACAACAGAAAAGCTGATTATATAGTTGTTTCCACCGGCGCCCCTGCCGCTTTTGCGCAGGCATTGCAATGCATAGATAAAGGCGGAACGGTATTATTTTTTGCGCCAACCTCAACAGGCGAACCGGTTTCATTGCCGATAAATGATTACTGGCGTGACGGAATAAAATTTGTATTTTCCTACGGCGGAGCCCCTTATGACCTTTTATTGGCCGTAGAGATGATCCGCTCAAAAAGAATTCCTGTAAATAAAATGATTACACATAGGCTTGGCCTTGCGCAAGCCGGACTTGGATTTAAATTAGTAAGCGAAGCAAAAGAATCAATAAAGGTTATTATAGAACCAAACAGATAATTGAGAGGCGCTTACGATTATAGCTTTCGGATGTGACCATGCGGCTTTTCCTGCAAAAGAGAAGATAATAGATTATTTAAAGTCCGAAGGCCATAAGGTCATCGATTGCGGTTGTTTCAGCGCTGAGAGCGTTGATTATCCTGATTATGCGCAAACAGTCTGCAGGTACGTAGAAAAGGGTGAATGCGAAAAAGGAATCCTTGCCTGCGGTTCGGGTGTGGGAATGAGCATAGCGGCGAACAAATTTTATGGCATCCGCGCCGCGCTGTGTTATTCGGATGAAATTGCTTCCCTTGCGTCAAAACATAATGACGCCAATGTTTTGTGCGTAGGAACCAGGTTTTTCTCGTCAGAGCAAATAAACAAATGGATAAAAATATGGATAGCTACGCCTTTTGAAGGCAATAGGCACACAAAGAGAATTGACAAAATTAAAGCAATAGACAACAAGTGCGCCAGGAGAAGCAAGTGAACAGATTAAATAATAAATTGTTGTTTTCAGCCGCCTTCTTTTTTTTGAATTGCGCGATGCTTTCTCCTAAACTGATACTTGCTGATGAGAATGTTGATAAATCCCGGGATCTTATCAATCAAGGGAAATACGAAGAAGCAATTCAGTTTCTTCAGACGCTGCCTGATTCGAATGAAAAAAAACTATCTCTTGCTTTTGCTTACCTGCAGACAGAAAAATATGACCTGGCAGAAGATTGTCTTTTGCAGGTGGTTAAAGAAAGCCCTGACTCTCTGCCTGCCCGCTACAGCCTTGCAATGCTTTATGAAAAGAAAAAGAATAACCCTGAAGCACTAAGCCAATGGGAAAAGGTTTTGTTGCTGGCTCATAAAAAGGAATTGAAAAATCTGGCAACAAAACATATAACCCAGCTGAAAAAACAATGAAAAACAATATTTTTGCGTCCGCCCTAGCCTCTATGTTTTTATTGATGTTATTAAGCGGCTGCGCAACTGTTAACCGCAGCGCCATAAAACCGGGTTATGATTTTTCAAAAGTTCAAACAGTAGGTATCGGCAATTTCAGCGGGGATTCAAGCGCTTCTGTCAGCGGTGAGTTTGTAAGGCAATTGTTGCGCAGCGGATACAATGTAAAAATGTCGGCAACGGACAGAGACGTAGATTTAATACTTGAAGGCAATGTTGACCAGTATGTCCCGAAGAAGCAGTATCTGTTTTATAATAACGGCAATAATGCAAACACTGTAGTTGTCACGCCGCCAATAGCTGAAATAAGCGGCACAAATACTTATTCCCTTGGAAAAGCTTCCGGTTTGAACGATAAAGCGGAAGTAATAGTCAGTAATGCTTCTATCGGTATTACCGCGCGATTGGTAGACGCGAAGACTCATGATATTGTTTGGGCCAACTCCTATTCCTATGAAAGTTTTGAACTCAAGGGAGCTATCGAAAGCACTGTGAATTACCTGGTAAATTCATTTTCAGGAAGAAAAAAAGAAAAGTAAGCCGGAGGGCTGCTATGGCAATGAATATTAATGAACTACTGAAGCTGATGGTAAAAGCGGGAATTTCCGATATCCATTTTAAATCAGAGTCTCCGCCGCTTATCCGCATTTACGGTAAATTAATGTCTTCGGAATTTGATGTCTTTACCGGTAAGCAGATTGAAGAATTGGCGTATTCATTGTTGAATAAGGAACAAAAAGAAAAATTTGAAACTGAAAGCGAACTGGATGTGTCCTATTCGGTTGAAGGAGTTTCAAGATTCAGGGTGAATGTTTACCGCCAGAGAAATACAGTGGCCCTTACTTTAAGGGTGGTTCCTGTAAAAATAAAAACCTTTGAAGAATTGAATCTTCCGCCTGAAACCTTGAAAAAACTTGCTGCGCAGTCCCGGGGCCTTATTCTTGTTACGGGAGTAACCGGCGCCGGGAAAACCACTACCATGAATTCAATTCTTGATCATATCAACGCTACTTTCAGTTACAATATAATTACTGTCGAGGACCCTATTGAGTTTTACCATAAAGACAAAAAATCCTCGCTTTCGCAGAGGGAAATAGGTTTAGATACGAAATCATTCAAGAATGCCTTGAAATATGTTTTGAGGCAGGATCCGGACATTGTTGTCATAGGCGAAATGAGAGAATACGAAGCAATAACTTCAGGCATCACTGCCGCAGAAACCGGCCATCTGGTTTTGTCAACAATCCATACTATCGACGCAGTTCAAACAATAGACCGTATTATAGATACTTACCCGGAACACCAGCAGCATCAGGCCAGAATCCAATTGTCAAATGTCTTAAAAGGTATTGTCGCCCAGCGGCTTTGCGTTTCAGCTGATGGCAAAGGCAGGGTCCCGGCAACTGAAATTCTTATCGGCACATCTTTAGTAAGAAAAATGATTTTGGAAAATAAAACCCCGGAAATTTATAAAGCCATGGAACAGGGTGAATATTATGGGATGCACACTTTTGACCAGGATTTAAACAGATTGTATATAGAGAAAAAAATTAAACTTGAAGAAGCCCTTGATAAGGCCACAAACCCGGAAGACCTGCAATTGAAGTTGAAAGGTATGTTCCAGGAAATGATGTGATTCTGCCGGATAAAACGGGGATAGATTATGGACGACAAAGAAAATTTGCAGAATGTTTTATCTGAACTAAAAAAAGTTTTAGGCGGCCTGACCAAGGAAGAAAAGGAACAGGTAGTTGAAAAAATAGAAAAAAAACTCGGAGAGGTTGGTTCTTTATTTTACCCTAATACAAAAGTTCCTGTTTCCGCCCCGGACCCTGCACTAAAACAAGAAACTCAAAAAACAATTTCCATACAAAGAATTACGCCTGCAAAGCCGGCAGCCCCAACAGCTGGTGGGAGTTCTTTTAAACCGATTTTCAGGGAACCTGCGCCGTCTGTTGATGATGTTGCTATCGCCCAGGCTCCGCAAATTATCAAATCTAAAGCTGAGGGTGTTGTTGTAGAGTTGCCAAAACAAACCCCTCTTCCCAAAATACAGGAAGGCATGCTTAAATTTGCATGTTTCTACCCGATAGGTAAGGAAGATTTGAAAGAAGCGTTTATTAGTAACCTAGTTGATGTCTTTAAAAAAACCAGTAAAAAACCGATTACTCCTGAAAGTGTGCTTGAACTTGGCGTAGATGTTTTTTCTACCGAATGGAAAGATTTAATAAGCAAGTGCAGGGAAAAAGATGTTAAAGTTATTTTCATGGTTCATCCCGAAGGCTATGACCCGGCAGAAATAAAAAATAAAATATTGGGCGCAGGGATATTTTTTTACAGCATTCCTGCGGTGCATATAAACCGCAAATTAACCTATGTAGATTTAGTCATAGAATTGATACTTCACAAGGAATAATGAAGGATTTAATGTATGCTTGAAAAATGGGAACTGGTGCATTCGCCCAGTGACAAGGACCAGAATAGATATAGATTAAAGCTTAAAATTGAAGAGCACGAGCTGCCGGCATTGCTGACTGAATTAAAAGTTGACAGCGACAGCCCTTTTGCCGCCTTCAGTGACGGGTACAGTTGGGGATTATACATATATGGTCTCAATGAAACAAAAATTGAAAGCTTAAATAATATTCTCGCTAAAAAATCAGGGAAAACAACGCAGGCACCTATCCCAAAACCAGAGCCATCAGCCCCCGCGGCGTCTAACTCTGCCCCAAATCCAAATGGTAGCGGATTTGGGACTTCGTCCAACTCAGAAAAAACAGAAAAAGAAGAATTTTGGGAACTTTATTTAAATCCAAGGTATACTTTTGAAGAATTTGTCGTAGGTTCAAATAACATGTTCACCCACGCTGCTGCTTTGGCTGTGGCAGAAAATCATGGGAAAGTTTATAATCCTTTGTTTATTTATGGCGGTGTAGGACTGGGCAAAACGCATCTAATGCAGGCTATCGGTCATTATGTGGGAAAAAAGTTTCCTGATTTAAGAATATTTTATGTAACTTCAGAAAAATTTGTAAGCGAAGTTATAGATTCTGTAGGCCGCGGGACCTTGCAGCAGTTTCGGGACAGGTACAGGCAGGTAGATTTGCTGCTTGTCGATGACGTACAATTCTTAGCAGAATCAGAATCTACTCAGGATGAATTTTTTCACACGTTCAATATTTTGCACCAGCATAATAAACAGATTGTGCTTACCAGCGACCGCCCTCCAAAACTTTTAAATACACTTGCAGACCGTTTAAGGTCAAGGTTTGAGTGGGGCCTTATTGCGGATATTAAATCACCCACGCTGGAAACTCGCGTAGCTATTTTAAAAAGAAAAGGCGAGTTCGAGCATGTGAAGCTCGACGATAATATGTTGTTATATGTGGCATCGAAATTAAAATCAGATATAAGGGAACTTGAGGGTTTTTTAAAAAGAATAAATGCTTATGCGTCCATAACCAAACAGAACGTCGATATGGAAATGGTTAAATCGTTAATGAAAGATTTGATGCCGGCAGAATATATGGATGAATATCTTCCGCCTTCCCCGGCCCCGTCAGAACCCGCAGTTCCAGTGATTCCTGTTGTGCCTCCGCCCGTTTTTCAACATCCTGTTCAGGCGCCTGTGCAACAACACGTTGAAGTACCTGTCCAGGCTCCAAGCCAGCCTGTGAGTTCCCAGTCAGTTGAGGGAATTGATAAGACTTTCAGGCCCGTAGATGTAGTCTTCTTTTATCCTGAAGGTAAAGAACAGGATCTTAATAAAACAAAAGAGAAATTCCGGGACGTCATTAAAAAACATAACCTTAAATTCAGGCTGGAAAGTATTTTTGACAGGATGTATAATCTGCAGATAAAAATAAATTACAATATGTTCACGGAACTCTGTAAAACAAATAAAGCTAATATAGCTATAGTAGTCGGGCCGCCTCCTGATTCCTGTATATCAAATGATGAATTTATGACTTCAATTTCAAGCTTTATGGAAAGCGAAAAAATATCTTTGCAGTATATTTCCTGGGACGAATTAAATAAAGATTACAGGTATCTTAACCTGGCCCTGGATATAACTTTAACAAAACACAAAGATACTGCAGGATAGTTGTATGGCTATTATTCCAAAAAAATGGATTGTTAAAACAAAAAATGAAAATCTGGTGAATGAAATTTCTCAGGGGCTTAACATCTCGAGAACCGTAGCCACAGTTTTGGTAAACAGGGGTGTTAAGAGCATTAAAGCTGCGAATATGTTCATGAACCTTTCATTTTACGATTTAAATAATCCTTATTTGCTTCCTGATATGGAGACTGCGGTTAAGAGAACCCGCCGCGCGGTCGACAATAAAGAAAAAATACTGGTTTATGGCGACAGGGACCTGGATGGGGTCTCTTCCGTAACGGTGGTTTACAGCACTTTAAAACTTCTTGGGGTAACGCCGTTGTGGTACATTCCTTCTACTGAAGGATACGGCATGCATAAGAGCGTTATAGATAAATATATTGAACAGGGTGTGACTCTTATTATCACGGTAGACTGCGGCATTACAAACTCTGAGGAAATTGCTTATGCTAAATCCAAAGGCGCAGAAGTGATAGTTACCGATCATCATGAGCCCCCTAAAAATATGCCCCTGGAAGCAGTAGCGCTCATAGACCCGAAAAGAAAAGACAGTAAATATAATTTCAATGACCTCTCAGGCTGTTCTGTGGCTTTAAAGTTTACCGAAGGATTGTTAATGTCTTACGACAAATATTATGACAAGGAAATGTTTGTGCTGGACATAGAAACTACAGGGTTTCATCCGGTTTTTGATAATATTTCGGAAATCGGTGTTTTAAAAATAAAGGATTTTGTTATCCGGGAAAAATTGCAAATATTTGTCGGCACAGGCGCGGATTGCTGCGATATTGAATCCGCGTCAGAAAAATTGCTTGGATTTATCGGAGAAAATACTGTAATAACGCACAATGCGGAATTTAATATAGGGTTCATCAGGCAGTTAACTAAAAAGTTCTATAACCGCGAGTTTGATAATTCTGTCATCGATACACTTACTCTTTCCAGAGAATATTTCCCGTTCGAATCTTATGGGCTTGGCTCGCTTACAGGAACTTTGGGAATTGAACAAATCCATTCCGGGCATGCCATTGATGATGCTATTTTGACGCTGCAGGTCTTCGAAAGATTGGAGAAAATCAGAAATAACCGGCTGAAATTTTTCCTGCAGGACAACCTGGATGTAGCCAGTATTGCAACTATCAGCGATATGATGCCTCTTGTGGGCGAAAACAGGATTATAGTAAAACAGGGCATCGAATCGCTTAAAAAAACACGCCGGATAGGATTGAAGCTTTTAATAGAGCAGTTTTCAAAAAAAGAAGATTTAAACACGAAGTCCATATCGTTCAATATAATTCCGTTGCTCAACGCCTGCGGCAGGCTGGGCCGCGCAGAGTTAGCGGTGGAACTGCTTATTGCTGAAGATGTCACAAAAGCCGAAAAAATACTTGATGAAATTATAAAGTTAAACCAGGAACGCAAAGAACTTCAGTCAGAAAATATCGATAAATTTATTGAACTGCTGAAAAAACAGTGCGACACAGAAAAGGACAAACTTTTTTTTGTTTCAAGTACCGGGATAGAACACGGTGTTACGGGAATTGTAGCATCCCAGATAGTCAGGCAATATAACAGGCCGACTCTTTTGCTTATTATTGAGGGCCAGGAAGCTGTGGGAACAGGCAGGTCCATCGGCGGTTTTAATATTCACAAAGCCCTGGAAAGGTGCGGGGATTTACTCGTAAAATTCGGCGGGCATTCCCAGGCGGTTGGGTTTACGGTAGCGGTGGATAAGATAGCAGAGTTTAAAAACAGGATGATTGAAATTGCTAACCAGGAAGTTACCAGCGAGATGCTGGAACCTATTTTGGAAATTGATTCACAGTTAAAACTTTCGGAAGTAAATATGGAACTCGTTAATGAATTGAACGCGCTGGAGCCTTTTGGAATAGAAAATCCGTATCCGATATTTTTAATTAATAACGTAAAAGTTGACGAACATTCTTTAGTCGGCACAGGCAACAACCATTTAAAATTAAAGATGTCTGAAAATGGACACAACCTTTATGCAATAGGATGGAATTTAGCGGATTTGTCTTCGATAGTATTCAGCGTTTCAAAATATATTGATGCGGTGGCGCAATTGGAAATAAACCGCTGGCAAAACAGGGAAAATGTGCAGTTGCAATTATTGGATATTAAACCAGTATTGTAAAAGGGGGAAGTGTGGTAAAACAAACAGAGATTGTAAAAATTGGTATTATTGGCGGGAGCGGTGTTTATCACATAGATGGGTTAACAGGTGTTAAAGAAATAGCTATCAAGACGCCGTTCGGCAACCCATCTGATAAAATAGTTCTCGGCACATTACAGGGCCGCCGGGTTGCATTTCTTCCCAGGCACGGCAAAGGCCATAGAATTCTCCCCGCTGAAGTTAATTCCCAGGCAAATATATATGCGCTGAAATCTTTAGGGGTTGAGCATGTTATAAGCATTTCTGCCTGCGGTTCTCTTAAAGAAGAACTAAAACCCAGGGACTTTGTCATCCCGGACCAGATATTTGACAGGACCCGCCTGAGAAGGCCTACGTTTTTTGGCAACGGTCTTGTAGCCCATATAGAATTTGCCGAACCCTACTGCAAAAATTTAAGAAAATTGGCGTACGATTGTTTGAAGGAAGCCGGCGCGAATGTCCACTTTGGCGGGACTTATGTTTGTATTGAAGGGCCGCAATTTTCTACAAAGGCTGAATCTGAAGTAAACCGCAAACTTGAGTTTAGTGTGGTCGGTATGACTGCGCTGCCTGAAGCAAAACTTGCCCGGGAAGCAGAAATGTGTTACGTAACGGTTGCGGCAGTGACGGACTATGATGTTTGGAAGGAAGGGGAGGAAGTAAGCAGTGATATGGTTATTGGAAATTTGAACGCGAATGTGAATAATGTAAAAAATATGCTCAAAATTCTTATTCCCAGGATTCCTTTAAAAGAAAGAATATGCAAATGCTCTTCAACTTTGAAATATGCTATTTTCACAAGTAAAGAAAAAGCTAATAAGGCTACAGTAAAAAAATTGGATTTGCTTATTGGCAAATATTGGAGATAATATACCCCAGGCCTTTCCTAGCAGGCAGAATGGGGTATTAAGGGGGGTAAAAGTGGCCATTCTCGTTGTAGGTTCTGTTGCGCTTGATAGTGTTGAAACACCTTTTGGTAAAGTTGAAGATGCTTTAGGCGGGTCAGCCACCTATTTTGGTGTTTCGGCAAGTTCCTTTACGCCCGTGAAACTTGTTGCTGCAGTAGGAACGGATTTCCCAGCAAAACATGTTGATCTTTTAAAAAAACACAAGATAGATACCACCGGCCTGGAAAAAATGGAAGGAAAAACTTTCAGATGGGCTGGGGTTTACGAAACGAATATGAACAACAGGCGCACCCTAAGCACCTGCCTGAATGTGTTTGAGAAATTTTCGCCGAAAATCCCTGAAAGTTACCAGGATATTCCTTATTTATTTTTAGCAAATATTGACCCGGACTTACAGTATGACGTGCTGGATAAAGTAAGCCGCAGAAAAAGGCCAAAGCTTATAGCTTTGGATACAATGAATTTGTGGATAGATATAAAGAAGGAATCTCTTATAAAAGTCCTTAAAAAAGCGGATATCCTCCTTATTAACGAGTCTGAAGCCAGGCAATTTGCCCAGGAACACAATCTGGTTAAAGCGGCAAATATTATTTTAGCCCACGGCCCCAAAGCAGTGGTTATTAAGCAAGGTGAATACGGTGCTCTCTACTTCAGTAAAACTACGGTTTTTAGCGCGCCTGCATATTTACTGGAAAGTGTTTGCGACCCTACTGGAGCCGGAGACAGTTTTGCCGGCGGATTTTTTGGATATTTGGCAAAAAAAGGCAAGCTGGATGATAAAACTGTCAGGCAGGCAATGATTTACGGAACTGTCATGGGTTCTTTCTGCTGCCAGGGTTTCAGCCTGGATAAACTCTGCAAAATTTCCCAAAAAGATATCCAAAAAAGATATAAAGAAATAAAAGAACTCACTGTTTTTTAAGGAACTTTTTTATACCTTAAAGCCAGGGCTTCTTCAATCCTTTTTTTACTATTTGTATAGTTTTACCTTAAGTGGACAGTTTCACTGCAGGGCAGTCTACCATCAGGGCAAACAAAAACCATCCGGATATAATCCAAGATGGTTTTTATCTTTTTTTAAGAGTTTAAAGATTATTATATCTTTACAACGTCTTTGGCTTTGGCGCCCTTCTCATCGGTGATAACTTCGAATTCAACATTGTCACCTTCATTCAGGCTTTTGTAACCTTCACCCTTTATGGATGAAAAGTGTACGAATACGTCTGCGCCTTCTTCTGGTGTGATGAATCCATATCCCTTGCCGGAATTGAACCATTTAACTTTACCTTTCATTTAAAAAATTCACCTACTTTTGTGAAGGTATGATTTTTGAAACGTACAAGAACTGTGGGTCCAACATGATGTGATACTGCTTTCTGATGTGATAAACAGCTCAATCGGGGTTGTAACTTGAAGAATTTTGTAATTTCAAACTTCACTGCACTAATAATATAGCATGTTATGTTTTAAATGTCAATAGGCGCAAAAAAAATGACGAACGCCCCCTATGCTGATTGGAAGTTGTTGAGTTTTTCTTCGAATTCCTTCTGGCTGGTTTCATATTCGGTGCTGTATTTTGACAGCTTTTCAAAAAATTGTTCTATTTCCTGATTAAGATAACTGTTTCTTTTTGATGTTTCCGTCATCTTGGGGCTATAACCTTCTGACGAAGCCTTGATAAGCAATTCATTATTAGCGTTTATTTCCTGTTCCATTTCAGAGATGCCCTTCTCCAGTTTATTTATCTCTGTTTTGAGCGGGCGCAGGATATTATCCCGTTCTTTCATTATTTCGGCCCTCAGTTTCCTGTAAGTCTTCTTGTTGTGGAAGGTGTTGTTCAGGCTTAAAGAAACTTTTTTAGGCTGGGCTTCCGGATCCAGGTTTCTTTCATCATCCCAGCCTATATTTTCCAGGAAGTCCTGGTAACCGCCTTCATAAAGGGTTATTTTATCTTTATCAAAAATTATGAGGCGCTTAGCTATACGCTTTAAAAAAGCTTCATCGTGGGTTACCATAACCACTGAGCCGTCAAATTCGTCTATAGCTTTGAGGAGTGCATCACAGGAATCCATATCCAAATGGTTTGTAGGTTCATCTAAAAGCAGCAGTTGGCACGGGGTAACCACCATTTTTGCCATCATTACCCTGTTTTTTTCGCCGCCAGATAGCACTGAAACAGGTTTAAAGGCGTCATCTTTCTTAAACATGAACATTCCGGCTATATTTCTGGCTGTCTGTAGGTTGCAGGCCGGGTTGGATAACATGATCTCATCTAAAACAGTATTTTTAGGGTTTAATCTCAATATATTGGGTTGTCCGAAGTAACCGGTTTGCAGGGTTTGGTTAATTTTAACTGTGCCTGAAAGTGGCTGAATTTCGCCGGCGAATGTTTTTAATAACGTGGATTTACCTTTACCGTTTTTTCCTATAACGCAGATTCTTTCTCTTTTTCCGACAGTTAAGGAAAAATCTTTTATCAGGTAAGGTTCGCTTCCTGTATAGGAAAATATAATTTCGTTTGCATTCACCATATGAGTTGATATGAAGGGTATTGAGTTAAAGGAGAAATTCAGAGATTCTATTCTTTCAAGATGTTGTTTTTCACCCATTTTTTCAAGGAGTTTCATTTTTGACTGAACTTGGCTGGCCAAACTGGCTTTGGCCCTGAATCTGGCTATGAAAACTTCCAGCTGGCGTTTTTTATTTTCTTCGTTTACTAGAGTTTTTTCATAAACTTCTTCTTCCGTGGCTATCTGGTCGTATAGTTTTTGGGTTCCGCCTTTTACTTTTTTCACTTTTGCGCGGTGAATGGCTACAGTGTGGGTGGTTACGCTGTCCATGAAACCTCTCTCATGGGTGATAAGTATCAATTCGCCCTGCCATTCTTGCAGAAAACTTATCAGCCATCTTGATGCCACGATGTCAAGATAATTATTTGGTTCATCAAGCAGGAGCATATTGGGTTCAGAAACAAGAACTTTTGTCAGGTTCAGTCTTATCTGGTAACCGCCGGAAAATACTGAACAGGGTTTTTGCATATCTTCTTTTGAAAAACCCAGGCCGGAAAGAATTTTTTCAACTTTCCAAGTGCTATATTTGTCCTCTTCTCTTAAACCCAGGCAGGCTTCCTTTAGTACGGAATCCTGAGTAAAGTTCATATGTTGTTCCAGGTGCCCTAGTCTGTACCCTTTTGGAATAGCTAGTTCGCCGGAATCAGGTTGTATTTTGTCGAGTATGAGGTTAAACAAGGTGGTTTTACCGTGGCCGTTTCTACCGACAAGCCCTATTTTTTCCCTTGGGTTGATACCCAGGGTGATATTGTCGTAGAGAAGCTGGTTACCAAAATATTTTGTAAGATTAATTATATGTATCATATTATTTGACTAAGTATTATATACATTTTCTCCGGATTTAACAAATTTCAAATAATATTATTGATTTAATCATGCCAAAAATGTACGGAATTGAATTTCTTAGAAAAGCAAATGAAGAGTGGACAAGCCTTTCTCCGAGCAGGAAATACAGGAGTTTGTAGGTAAATTATCCGAACTTAATTGATAGCGATATTTTTTGCGATTTATTGGAATCATCAGACATATTTATTCCGTAATCAAATTGAAGCTTATTTATAATAATTCCAGCCCCAAGTGTGATCTTTTCTTTAGCATCAGTTCCATCCTTATACCCTACCCTAAGCAAAATTGAATTAGTAAGAGCCAATTCCATGCCGTAGTTAATCGTGTTTGTGCCGCTTTGTTCGAAAATATTGTCAATTCCTAAAGAAATTTTTTGAGTTTTGTATCCGATGCCCGCAATAGTAGCTTTGGGCAAAATCTCCTGCCCATTCCTTAGTTTTACCGGCGAACCTATATTCTGAGAATATATCCCGACCGTATAATCCCCAAAAAATTTATACGCTATTCCTACATCATAAACCTGCATTTCAACTGTGTTCGTGCTCGAAATAGTGTCATTAATAAATTTATAGTTTATTCCCCAGTGTTCGGAAATATACCCGTCAGCAGAAATAGAAATTGTTGTTAACGATGCTGATTCAGTGGATTCTTCATTTCTGTCATATTTTAAGTAACCAATACCGAATCCCTTTTTTGCATAAGTGTAAGAAGTACAGGTTTTAAAAAATGAGTAATTAAATTCAGCGCCGGTTACGGTTGACAAACCTGCTGGATTTGCGTAGATAGTATTCGCGCCGTCATATAAACCGCCGGCGATAGTTCCCATGGAGTGGGCTCTGGCTGAAATCGCCTGATTTAAAAAAGGTAAAATAGAATCAGTGCCGGAAGCGATCGTTGGATATATAATTGAAAGGGTTATAAACAAAAATATTTTTTTCATAAAAGGCTTCTGAAAAATTGTTTCAGGAATATCAACACCGGCTGTTCATCCGGAATAAGTTTCTTTTTGATTTTAAAGCCGAAGGAACTGAACTCAATGACCTGCCCCATGTTTTTGTATAGGTATTCTACCATTTTTGGAGCTATATTGTTACTAAAAAAATGAACATCGACAAATTTTGACTGTTCTTTAACCAGAGAGACTTCAAGTTTTCTTAAAATCGTACGCAATTCTACAACATGAATAAGCTGTTTTAGTTCGTGCGGAAATTTACCGAACCGGTCTTCAAGTTCGATAATTATTTTCTGCAGTTCTTCGTCATTTTCCGTTGCCATGAATCTTCTATAGTAGGCTATTCTGATATCGTCCTGCGTGATATAGTCGCCGGGGATAAAAGCGGCGATATTAAGGTCAATTGAAGGGGTTTTATCTTCTTTCTGCCTGGGAGAAGCGCTGCCCTTGAGCCCTCCGTTTTTCAGGAGGTGCATTTCTTCGGAAATAAATTTGCAGTACATATCCAGCCCCACATCCTGCACAAAACCATGCTGTTTGTCACCGAGAATTTCTCCTGCGCCGCGGATTTCCATATCACGCAAAGCCAGTTTAAATCCGGAACCGAGATTCATGAATTCATACAGCGCCTGAAGGCGTTTTTTGGCGTCTTCAGTCAGCTCTCCTTGTGAAAAAAAGAGGTAACAGTAGGCTTTGGTCCTGCTTCTGCCGATTCTTCCGCGCAGCTGATATAGCTGAGACAAACCGAATTCTTCTGCCTGTTCAATTATCATCGTATTTGCGTTGGGTAAATCTATTCCGGCTTCAATAATCGTTGTTGCAATCAGACAGTCAATTTTCTTATGCGTAAATTCATACATAGTTTTTTCTATTTCACCGGAATGCATCCTGCCGTGCAGGACAGAAAAACGCACGCCGGGCAATAATTTCTCAAGATAATTTTTTCTGGCGAAAATGCTATGGATGTAATTATGCACATAAAAAACCTGGCCGCTACGGTTAAGTTCGGCAAGAATTGATTTTTTGATCAAATTATCATCATACCCGCCGATATAAGTATCTACCGGCAGCCTGCCTTCAGGAGGGGATTCAATTACTGATAAATCTTTTATTCCTGATAGAGACATTGATAATGTTCTTGGGATGGGTGTGGCGGTAAGGGATAGAACATCGACATTTTGTTTCATCATTTTAATGTGTTCCTTCTGTTTTACCCCAAACCGGTGTTCTTCGTCAATTATTAAAAGGCCTAATTCTTTAAATTCAACATCTTTTTGGATCAGCCTGTGTGTGCCGATAACGATATCAATCAATCCTTTTTTTAAAGCTTCAAGAGTGTCTCTCTGTTCCTTCTTTGTCTGAAACCTGGTCATCAAACCTAGGGTAACCGGGAAAGATTTTAATCGTTCAATAAATACATTATAATGTTGTTCAGCGAGGACTGTTGTAGGAGCAATCAAGCCAACCTGTTTGGAATCGAGCGCCGCTTTAAATGCCGCGCGCAAGGCGACCTCGGTTTTACCGAACCCTACGTCTCCCAGCACAACTCTGTCCATGGGATGAGCACTTTCCATATCCTTTTTAACTTCCTCAATGGCGCGGACCTGGTCAGGTGTTTCGTTATATAAAAATGAGTCTGCCAGCACTCTCTCAAATTCATTATCCTGCGGAAATTTATAACCTGGCAAGCTTTTGCGTGCCGTATAAAGTTCGTAAAGGTGTTTGGCTATATCGCTTGCGCTTTTTTTTGCACGTTCTTTCGCATGTTCCCAACTGATGCTGTCCAGTGAATAAAGCCTTGGGCGCCTGCCTTCAACTCCGATATATTTCTGTACTTTATGAAAATCCGTTACGGGTACAAACAGTTTGTCGCCCCCGCGGTACTCAAGAAAAAGATATTCCGAAATGCTTTCTCCGGTGTTTATTTGTTTTAAACCGCGGTATTTGCCTATCCCATGTTTTTCGTGGACTACGAAATCGCCGGCTGAAATTTCCCAAAGTGCGTCCAATGGTTTGCCAGATTTGAACTTTGGAAGCCGGATAGGCCGGTCATATCTGCCGAAAATTTCATTGTAGGTAATTAGCGCAATTTTTTTCCCGGGGTTATAGAAACCCTGAGTAAGCGGGGCTATGAAAACAGGGACAGGAGCGGTGCTTTTATCGTCAAAGATTTCAAGCAACCTTTCCTGTTCGCCCATATTGGCGCAGAATATTATTATTTTGTAGCATTCTTCACGCAGGGTTTTCAGTTGGTTAAAAAATAAGTTTAAATTCCCGCGATAATTTGAGTTTGGAAAAAAATCGAGAGGGGTTTCCGTTAATGCCTGAAGTTCGATTGTTTTATAGCCGGCAATCCAACCCGGTAAGGTTTCCTGGGCCACATTTTCGTCAATAAATATGGTTATGTCTTTCGGCAGGAATTCTTCCAAACTGGCGGAATTGTTTTTACCTTCGGATGCGGGAAGAACAGCGCATTCCATAAGCGTCTTTTTTGAGCGCTGGGATTCAATTTCAAATTCCTTTATTTGCTCAATTTCATTATCTAAAAATATAAGCCGGTAAGGATTTGCGCTCTGCGGAGGCCAGACATCTATTATTTCGCCGCGCACTGAGAATTGACAGGTGTCGCTGACAAAATCCTCCCTGGCGTAGCCGGTATCTCCTAAGAACTGTATTATTTTTTCGCGCGGATAAACGGTGGATGTTTTTAAATGCAGCACTTCGAATTTTTCTATTGAAGCGGTGTTTTTCGAAATTGATGAGGCGCTGGAGAGCAGAAAAATAGGGCTATCCTTAGGACGATTGAGTATCGAGTAAATGGCGGCAATTCTTTTAGCGTCTTCTTCGGGGAAGGCCGCAATTTCCCCAGGAGGTTTTTCAAGCCAGGCCCCGATTGCAGAGAGGTTGTCAGTGTAAATATCTATCGCTTCGTCATCGCTTAAAATGCACAGGCAGGATTTGCCTGTCCTGTGGAAGTTTTCTGTTAAATAATAGGCTTTTGCGCCGTCAGTCGTCAATCCCGAAATCTTCATAATATAGAGTAAAATATAATAAAATGGCCGGAAAGTCAAACGGTTTGACTTTTATTAATAATATAGTATAATAATGAGCGCCGAAAATAAATGACGGGCCCGTAGCTCAGTTGGTAGAGCACTTGACTTTTAATCAAGTTGTCGCGCGTTCGACCCGCGCCGGGCTCAAGTTAATTTAATTCCAACCATATGAAATGCCCAAAATGCGGTTTTAAAAATTCTGAGGGGTCGGCGTTCTGCCAAATTTGTTTCGAAACATTTGAACCTAAAAATGAAAAACCGGTCCCAGTCGTACCGCCGGATATAGCGCCGTCAGCAGAACCAGCCCCAACACCAAAAACAAAACCAGCAGTACAACCTCCAAATTTACCTGTAACCGGGTTTTCAAGGATGGTAGTCTGCAAAAACCATCCTGACAGGCCCGCAGAAAAATATTGCGCAATATGCGGGGCCGATTTCTGCAAAGAATGCCTAGTTCATTTCGAAAATGAACTGGTTTGCATTGGTTGCAGCAGGGATAAGAAAAATCCCGGCTGGACAAAGTATTCAAGAGAGTGGAATAACCTGCCGAAATTTAAAATCCTTTATAACGCAATGTTCAAATTGCTCGAAAAAGGTTTCTGGACTTTGTTCGGGGTATACGCCCTAGGTTCAGCAGTGCAGGTTGCAATTATCCTAGGTGTATTCTTTATTACTGGGGGCGGAGCTCTTTTACAGAAAATTATAACAGAGGGGAATAATCCAAATCAGCAGCAGTTGGTCAATGAAATAATTCAATTTTTTAAAAATTCAAGTTCGATCCTTTTAACCGGCGGCTTTATATATCTTGTAAGTTTCTGCTGGACCTTTGCAATCACTTTGCTTGCACTTGACAGCGTAGATAAAGAAAAAAAGGTCCCTTTCACAAAAATATTACTGCAGGGTGCCATAAAAACCCTTCCGATGTCCGTTGTCTGTATTGTGTACATTTTAATTGTGGCTGCCGGGCTTGTGTTATTGATTATTCCGGCATTTATTTTTGCTGTTTGGTTTATGTTTGTCTTTTCCGGCATGGTTTTAGAAGATACCGGTTTTCTTGAAGCGTTTAAACGTTCTAAAAAGCTTACGACAGGTTTTTTCTGGTCGATAAATTCGCGTTATTGCTGGTTCTTTTTTGTAGCCTGGCTTTGGATGATTGTCTTAAGGCTGGTAGGTTTGATTCCTATTATAGGCCCTATTATTTCCCAAACAGGAAACATGTTCGTCGGGTTGCTGGGAATGGTATTCTATTACCTTGTTTACCAGAACTTATGCGAAATAAATCCTCCTAAGACAGCAGAAGAAGAATCTGCCGAAACCGCCAACAAAATTGAAATTGGCGTATTTACGAAAACCATGCTTAAAGGCGGAATTGTTGTGTTAATTGCAGCGGTTGTAACGACCAGCGGTTATTTTGGTTTTACCTATTTTTCTTCATATTTTAAACTTTCCGGCATAAGCTCCCAATCAAAAGACATGCCTAGCGCCACAGAACAATTTTTTCGAATTTATGACATAAATCTTTTAAAAAGGGCGCTGAATAGCAAAAATATTTTTGTAAAAAAAGCCGCAATTGAAAGATTAGGCGAAATAGGCGATTCAAAACTTACTCGGCTTTTCGTAAAAATGTTTGATGAAGAAACCGATATCCAGATGAAAGCCAGTATCGTTACCGCGCTCTGCCGGGTGGGTGACAGCGCAAATGTCCCCAAAATCAGGGAAGCGCTGAAACATTCTGACCCTGTAATTAGAATTAGTGCTGCGCTGGCATTGGGAGAGAAAAGCGACCTGGCATCTTTGGAATATATTATCCAGATGCTTAACGACAAAGATGAATCCGTAAGAGTAAACGTATGCGAAGCTCTGCGTAAATTTAATAATTCTACCGTGGTTGCTCCCTTACGTGAAGCTTTGAAAGATCCATCCCCGAAAGTAAGGGTAGCCGCACTCTCTTCATTATGTAAAATCGGGGGAGTAAAATTTATCGGCCTGGTAACAGGCGCTTTAGCAGATCCTGCGCCAGAGGTAAAGGATACAGCAAGGAAACTGGTGAATAGCCTTATGTGTGAACTGACCATGGACAGGATTCTTTATGATATAAGAATGGGTGAAAAACCGGTAAAAATAGAATTGATGAGAATTGTTGCGGATGCTCAGGAAAAAACTGCCATGAATGCAGTCATGATTAATTTATATGATAAAGATATAGATGTTAAACTTTCTGCTATTGAAACTTTAGCCAAAATAGGAAACAAGAAAATAGTCCCAGCTATTAAAAGCATGCAAAAAAGAGAAAAGAACAAAAAAATAAAAGAAGCATTGATAAAACTTGAAAGTGTGATCCAAAAACCCGCATCAAAAACTGGCCCTAAAGTTAAATAATTTCTCTGCAGATTTTTTCTACAATTTGTTCTGCCTGTTCATTCGTCCTGGCTTCCGCCGCGATTCTTATAACAGGTTCGGTATTGGATGCGCGGATATGCGCCCAGGAATCGTTCCAGTCGATTTTTATTCCGTCAATTGTAGTTATTTTTTCATTTCTGTATTTTTCTTTTACTGTTTTTAGCGCTATTTCGATTTTACTTTTCGGGAGTTCAAATTTTGCTTTGACTATTTTATATTGCGGAAGGGTTTTAATAATTTCTGAAAGCTTCTTTTTGCTTTCTGCCAAGTATGAAAGCACGAAAGCCATGCCTACAAAACTGTCCCTGCAAAAATTTATTGCGGGGTAAATTACCCCGCCGTTGCCTTCCCCACCTATGAGTGCATTGTGTTCAATCATTCCTTCCGCGACATTTGCCTCGCCCACTTTTGTCCGGATTACTTCGCAGTCATGTTTTTTTGCAACATCTTCCGATGCCCTGCTTGTGGAAAGATTTAAAACTACTTTGCTGCTCCGCTTTTTACTCAAAATATAGTCCAGAACAAGAGCAAGGGTGTATTCCTCGCCAATAGGATTGCCATTTTCATCTACTATAGCAAGCCGGTCCGCGTCAGGGTCCTGCGCGAAGCCGATATCGGCTTTTTTCGATTTAACCAATTTGCATAGGTCTTTAAGGTTTTCGGGCACTGGTTCAGGAGTATGTGGAAAAATTCCGTCAGGCTTAGTGTTAATCGGAATGAGCCTGCAGCCGAGTTCTTTTAAAAACAAAGGAGTAAAAACCGAACCTGCGCCGTTAACACAATCAAAAGCAACTTTTAGTTTTGCTTTTCTTATTGCTTTTTTGTCTACATGTTTAAAGATTTTGCCGAAATGTGTTTTTTCCGGGTTTTTGCTGCTTTTTATTAAGTTTCCGAGTTTTGCCCATTCGTTATTTTTAAAATTGTTTTTGTCGCTATAGATTTGTAATAATTTATTATTTTCATCAGGGTTTAAAAACATGCCGGTGTTTTTTACAAATTTTAAACCGTTCCATTGCAGGGGGTTATGGCTTGCAGTGATGACAATCCCGCCGGCAGCTTTTAATTCTTTCACCATCATAAGAACTGTCGGGGTGGGGCAGATATCCAGGTCAACGATTTTACAGCCCGAAGAAATCAACCCGGAAAATATCGAATACTTTATCATGATGCCGGTAGGGCGGGTATCTCTTCCGACAACAACTGTTCCGCCGTTTAAATAAGTTCCGAATGCCTGGGCGAAATTAAGTATCAACTCCGGAGTGAGGGTATCGCCTACCACTCCCCTTAAGCCGGAAACGCCGATTTTAAGATTTTCTGAGCTGCTCATTTTTTTCTACCACCTTTTTTGAGTTCTTTTCTGAAATTTTGATGACAATAAGCATAATTGCCGCACCGCTCGTATCTATGAGCATATCAACCAAACTAGGCCCCCGGGTGGGCACAAATAGTTGGTGAAGTTCGTCTGTTGAGGCATAAACAAAGCTTAAAAAACCTGGCCAAAAGTAGAGCCTGCCTCTGAAAGCCCGGAATAAAAAGAGCACTAAAATTGCATATTCGCCGATATGGGCAAATTTTCTAAAAATAAAATCCCAAAAACCCAAAGCTTCTATCCTGAGATTTGGAATACTGGACAAGAAATAAATCAGCCAGCACCAAAAAAGTACGGGGAGCCAGAGTGAAATTAATTTACGGATTTTATTCGTCTTATTCATTCGATGCACAAAACAAATTGTCAGCGCCTGAGGTGAAACTAAAATGTTCCTTTTCGCTTACTATTATATGGTCAAGCACTTCAATCCCGAGCAATTTTCCTGATTCTATAAGCCGTTTTGTCAGTTTGTTATCATCCTCCGAAGGAGTAGTATCCCCGGAAGGATGGTTATGGGCAACTATAATACTGCTTGCAAGGTGTTCAATTGCCGGAGCGAATACTTCCCTTGGGTGCACGATGCTTGCGTTTAAAATTCCGATGGAAATATATTCCTTGTGAATCAGTTCATTTCTTGCGTTAAGGTAAAGAACTACGAAATGCTCTTTTTGTTTTGCTCTTATGCCATGAAGCAGTACTAAAACATCCTGCGGCTTGGAAATAATTACCTTGTCTGGCCTGTTTATCGTGCGTTTTGAAAATTCGTGCCCTGCAATTATTCCTGCTGCTTTTGATTTGCCTACGCCTTTCAGGGCGCTCAATTCCCCATAAGTAAGCTTCAAAAGCTCGGTTAGCGGGTATTTTGCAAGAATTTCATCGGCTAAAACAGATACATTTTTGCCTTTGTACCCTGTGCGCAAAAGCAAAGCCAGGAGTTCGTTATCTTTCAGGCCTTGCGCGCCCAATCTTGTCAATTTTTCTCTGGGTTTCTCTTTCATATGATTTTACCATATCCTTATATATTTATCAAACACGCAACTAAATAGACGCAGATAAGGTAAAATAGTTCCCAATTATTTCGAAATAATTGGACTCCGCCACTTTGGCGTCGCCCGCGTTAATTTAGTGGTAATCTATCGGTTTGGTATTGGAGAGGGAAAAATAGTATTTTATTGCCTGGGCTATGCGGGCGCCTGCTTTGCCGTCACCATAAGGGTTTCTGGCTTTTGCCATGGCATTGTATGCTTTATTATTTTCAAGTAATTCTTTGATTGAATTGAATATTTTCTGCCTGTTAGTTCCAACAATTTTTACTGTTCCTGCTTTTACGCCTTCCGGGCGCTCGGTGACTTTGCGTAAAACTAGTACTGGTTTTCCTAATGCAGGAGCTTCTTCCTGTATTCCGCCTGAGTCCGTAATAATCAAATAAGACATTTTCATAAGGTTGATGAGGTCCAGGTAGTTTACAGGAGGGATCAGGTGTATCTTTTTATGGTTAGAGAGGATTCTATTTGCCGCTATCAGCACGTTTGGGTTCATGTGTACGGGATAAATTATTTTAACGTCTTCGTATTTATCGGCGATTTCTTTTAATGCAAGAAAAATATCTTCAAGAGGTTTGCCAAAGTTCTCCCTGCGGTGAGCAGTAACCAGTACAAGTCGCGCGTTGTGTGTATTTTGTTTATTATTGAAAAACTTTTTTAATTCCGGGTTTTCGAAGGAACGTTTTTTCTTTATTGCCATAAAAAGCGCGTCTATTACTGTGTTGCCGGTAATATAAATTTTATCTTTTGGAATGCCTTCAGTTAATAGGTTTTGTTTTGAAAGATAAGTGGGTGCAAAAAACAAATCGCAAAGCCGGTCAGTAAGTAATCTGTTAGCTTCTTCCGGGTATGGGTTGTTAAGGTCGAAAGAACGCAAGCCCGCTTCCACGTGGCCTACGGGAATTCTTTGGTAAAATGCAGACAACGCTGCCGCAAAGGATGTTGTGGTGTCGCCGTGGACTAATATCAGGTCAGGCCTGTCTTTTTTGAATATTTCCGTAAACCCCAAAAGGCATTTTGAAGTGATATGCTCAAGAGACTGGCCTTTTTTCATCAAGTTCAAATCATAATCCGGTTTTATATTAAATATTTCCAGTACCTGGTCCAGCATTTCTCGATGCTGCGCAGAAACGCATACCTTTACCATAAAATTTTTTTTATGAGTTTTTAGTTCTTTAACCGCCGGCGCCATTTTAATGGCCTCCGGCCTCGTCCCAAAAACAAAAAATATTTTTTTCAGTTGAGACATTTATTACCTCAGGGTTAATTTCCAGCTGGTAAGGGAAATAGTGACTATCGAGAGAATCAGAGTTATAACGTACATTATAAGAACAACTTCGCGATGGGTCCAGCCTAATTTAAGAAGACGATGGTGTATATGTTCTTTATCAGGCGCCATAATATCGCCGCCGCGGCTGAAACGCCTCAATATTGACAAAAATACATCCAGCACAGGAAGCGCCACGATAATAATAGGT
This sequence comes from Elusimicrobiota bacterium, assembly GCA_018816525.1. NCBI lineage: Bacteria > Pseudomonadati > Elusimicrobiota > Elusimicrobiota bacterium. Next base: position 5,672 of record JAHIVV010000001.1, on the reverse strand, counting down.
ATGAACAACGCCACAACCAGCGGCATCTTAAGTGTTCCAATAATGCTGATACTGGCCAGCATGAACCCCATAAACAACGCTCCGCCGTCTCCGACAAAAATTCTTGCAGGATTAAAATTAAAAAAAAGAAACCCTATGCCCGCCCCGCAAAGTGTTATTGATAGAATAGCGCTTAATTGAAGCTGGTTTGCCAGCCAGAGTTTGTCCGGACTGTTCATAAGGGTTGGTTTCATAAGCATCGACACAATGAAAAATGTTCCTGCGGCAATAGTTACCAGGCCGGTTGCCAGGCCATCCAGCCCGTCTGCAAGGTTTATAGTGTTCATGAAACTCACAAGCCATAATACTGTTATAAACAAAGTAAGTATTATAGGCAACTCAATGTATGTATTGAAAAATGGTATTGTAAGCCCGAAAATTCTTACTCCATATTCCAGGGCGCATAATGCCGCGATTATTTGTACAAGGAGTTTTATAAGAGCCTGAACATTTTTTTTGTCGTCTATCATTCCAAGTATAAGAACAAACACGCCTCCGGTGAGAATACCCATCAACTGGTCAAACAGTGTGAGGGTTCCTATTAGTTTGCTTTTTTGTTTAAGTTCAGATGCAAGCAATTGGCTGAATTGAGGGAACAAATAGTAGACAAGTAAAAGGCAACCAGATATGGAAAGAAAAATTCCCAGCCCCCCCCAACGGGGAATAGGCCGGGTATGAACTTTGCGCCGGTTGGGCATATCGTATACATTGAATTTACGGCTTAAAAAAATAGCTACCGGCGTGAAAAGCAGCGCAAAAAAAATACTGACGAAGAAACAAAAAATGTATACTAAAATCATATTTTAAGTTGAGGATAAAGCGGGAATTGTTTTGTAAGGTTAATAACTCCTTGTTTTACCCTTTCAAGTTTTTTCTTATTTTTCATATTTTTCAAAGCGGTATCAATAAATTCGGCTATCTTGTCAATCTCTTTTTCTTTCATTCCCCGCGTGGTTATTGCTGGCGTCCCGATTCTTATACCAGAAGTAATGAAAGGTTTCTGGGGGTCATGCGGTATGGAATTTTTATTCACGGTTATATGGATCAGGTCTAAAGCTTTTTCTGCTTCCTTTCCTGTAATCTGTAGGGGCCTTAAATCCACTACGAACATATGGCAGTCAGTCCCGCCGGAAACTATTCTGTATCCGCGGCTTGAAAGATTTTGCGCAAACCTGCGCGCGTTGTTCAATACTTGGATTTGATAAAGTTTAAATTCCGGCCTCATTGCTTCTTTTAGTACTGTTGCCTTGGCCGCTATTACGTGCATTAACGGCCCTCCCTGGATGCCGGGGAAAATCATTTTATCAAGCAATGTGGAATATTTTTGTTTGCAAAGGATCATGCCGCCCCTGGGCCCTCTTAAAGTTTTATGGGTGGTGAAGGTCACAAAGTCTGCATAAGGGACAGGCGAAGGATAAATCCCTGCCGCAATAAGACCGGCATAATGGGCTACATCTGCCATAAAATACGCTCCTACTTCATCGGCAACCTCGCGGAATTTCTGCCAATCAATTATGCGTGAATATGACGAGCTTCCTGCAACTATTAAATGCGGTTTGTGTTTTCTTGCCAGGGATAAAATTTCCTTGTAATCAATTTGTTCGGTATCTTTCCTGATTCCGACAGGCACAATATGAAAATATTTTCCTGAAAAACTCGTCGGATGCCCGTGCGATAAATGCCCGCCGTGCGATAAATGCATTCCCATAATAGTATCGCCCGGGTTTAATATTGAAAAATATACCGCCATATTCGCCTGCGTGCCGGAATGAGGCTGGACATTGGCGTGTTCAGCGCTGAAAATCTTTTTTGCGCGTTCAATGGCCAGGCTTTCTGCTACGTCAACATTTACGCACCCGCCGTAATATCTTTTCTGGGGATACCCTTCCGCGTATTTGTTTGTCAGCACTGAGCCCTGCGCTTCCATAACCGCTTCCGAAGTATAGTTTTCCGAGGCGATAAGTTCGAGCCCGTCTTTTTGTCTGCGGATTTCATTGGCGATGGCGCTGTAAAGTTCCGGATCAGATTTTTTTAAAAAGTTCATTGAGGCGCTCCTGTTCTTTTAGTTTCTATAATTCTTTCAAAAGATTTTTTTACCAATTCTTCCATTACTCCGGCAGCTTTTATATAAACTTCATCCGGCTGCCCTATCGGGTCGGGTACTTCCGGGTCGTCCAGTTTCATGTTTTCAGCGAATTCTTTAAGCAGGTGAATTTTCTTCTTATTTTCCGGGTATCTTCTTAAAAGTTCTTCTTTATGGCGCGTTTCCATCACAAAAATATATTCCGAAACGTCAACGAGCAGTTTATTTACCGATGTAGAAATATGGCCTGATAAATCTACTCCTTCATCCAACAATAACTTTAAAACAATCTTTGGAACTTTGAAGTTAGGCGATGCCACGGTACCGCAGGACTTTACATCCATCCAGGTTATTTTATTTTTCTTAATGAATTTCCGCAGATACCCTTCAGCAAGGACGCTCCTGCAGGTATTGCCTGCGCAGACGAACAGTATTTTCATTTACGTGGTGTAACTCGCGTTTATCTTGACGTAATCATAGGTTAAATCGCAGGTATAGTATTCAAATTTTTCCTTGCCGCAATTCAAATCTATTTTTATCTCGACTTCTTTTTGTTTAAAGGATTTGCTTAAGTCTTTTTCGGATATTTCTGTCATTGTTCCATTTTTTGTAACGCAGTGGCCGTTAATATGAATTTGAACCTTATCCGGGTTAAAATCAACACCGCTTCTGCCTGCCGCGGCAATTATTCTGCCCCAGTTTGGATCGCAGCCGAATATGGCGGTTTTAACCAGGGGCGAGGTGGCAATTGTTTTGGCTATTTGTTTTGCTTCGTTCTTGTTTTTTGCTGAATTTACTTTTATAATAACGAATTTAGTCGCGCCTTCGCCGTCGCGAACTATTTTTTTAGCCAGCTCCCTGCAAACTTTTGTAAGTTCTGTAGAGAATATTTCAAATTCACGGCTTTTTTCTGAATTTATAATTTTATTTTGCGCCTGAGCGTTTGAAAGCAGGAATACAGTGTCATTTGTCGATGTATCGCCGTCAACGCTTATACAGTTGAAGGTTTCATCCGCCGCTGTTTTAAGCGCTAAAGCCAATAAGTTTTTTGATATGTTAACATCAGTGAAGATGAAAGCAAGCATGGTTGCCATGTCAGGGTGAATCATGCCCGAGCCTTTTGCACAGCCCCAGATAGAAGCATTTTCCGCCTGAAGCGGACCAGCCTTGGGCTGGGAAATTTGAAATTTGAAATTTGTTGATGCTAATTTCGGAAAAGTGTCTGTTGTCATTATAGCTTTGACAGCTTCCAGGGAAGAATCGGATGACGACTGTAAAATTTTTTTCGAAATTATTTTTATTCCGTTTCTCATAGTGTTCATAGGAAGCAACCTGCCAATTACGCCAGTTGAAGCAACCAGAACCTGCTGCGGTTTTATTTTCAGGTTTTGTGCGGTTAATGAGCACATTTCTTTTGCGTCAATCATGCCCTGCTTGCCCGTGCAGGCATTTGCGCACCCTGAATTTGCTATGATTGCGTGAATATTTTTTGATGAGGATTTCAGGTGTTCCCGGCTGACTAATATCGGCGCGGCTTTAAACAAATTTTTAGTAAATACGGCGGCAGTTATACATGGTTGGCCGGAATAAAATAAAGCCAGGTCATTCTTGTCTTTCCTGGCCGATATTCCGCAACGTATACCGGTAAATAAGAAGCCTTTCGGAATGTTTTTCAATTAAATAATTCGAGGAAAAGTTTTAGGTTGATACAGATAACACTTCTGAATAGGTGGTTAAACCCATTGCAACTTTTGTAACGCCGTCGCCCATAAGCGTTCTCATGCCGTGTTTTATTCCTAATTCTTTTATAGGGCCGGCTGCAACTTCTTTCAAAATAAGAGCGCGTAGTTCGTCATCCAAAAGCAGAAGTTCATGAACGCCAACACGGCCTTTGTAACCGGTTTTCATGCAATACTGGCAGCCTTCGCCTTTCATAAAGGTTGCTTTCTTTATATCTACTTTGTATTTTTCGCATTCTTTCAGCAAATCTTCAGAAGGATTGGGATCAGGAACTTTGCATTTTTCACAGATTCTTCGGACAAGCCTTTGCGCCAGCACGCATTCAAGCGTGGAGGCTATCAAATAAGAATGGATTTTCATTTCAGATAAACGGGATACGGCCGTGGGCGCGTCATTCGTGTGTATTGTTGAAAGCACAAGATGCCCGGTCATGGCGGCTTCCATGGCTATCTGGCCTGTTTCCTGGTCACGAATTTCACCGACCATTATAACGTCCGGGTCCTGTCTCAAAAATGCTCTTAATGCTTCAGGAAAGGTCACGCCTATTTCGGGGTTCATACCCATCTGCATGATGCCGTCAAGGTTGTATTCTACCGGATTTTCAGCGGTAAGGATTTTTGTGTCAGGGGTATTTATATGATTAAGCATTGAATAAAGTGTTGTCGATTTTCCGCTTCCGGTAGGCCCGCATACAAGCAAAAGCCCGTAAGGTTTATTCAGGCATTCTATGATTTTTTCCTGGGTATCGGGTAAAAATGTCAGTCTTTCCAGGCTTACTTTGACGCTGGAACGGTCAAGGATACGCATAACCGAGCTTTCTCCGAAAACTGTCGGGATAATATTTATACGAAGCTCGATGGGTTTACCTCTGGCCATCAGCATTATACGTCCGTCCTGGGGCCTGCGGCGTTCGGTGATGTTCATGGATCCGGAAAGAATTTTTAGTTTTGCTATTACGGAACTTTTGAAGCTTAAAGGAACTTTGAAGGATGATTTTCGCAGTAACCCGTCTACCCTGTACCGGATGCTGAACCTTTTTTCCAGCGGTTCTATATGAATATCGGAAGCTTTCAGCCTTAGTGCTTCCAGAAGGATTGCGTTTACAAGTTTTTCTGTTTCAGGCGCGGATGCGTCAACTTCCATAATATCGACTTTTTCGTCGCCTTTGGAAAGTTTGAGCTCTTCCGCGGGAACATCGCTCAGGCTGGAAAGCAGGTCATCCATTACTTCTTTGGATTCGGTGACCATGTCGCCTGTATCCGGCGACGGGGCAGCTTCTACTTCATCCGGGGATTCTTCAATGTTCGCGGCAGCGGCTTCCTGGTCCGCGTACATTTGAGCGAAGGCTTTGTTTATATCTTCCGGCATTGCAAAGTAGGGTTCGATCTGGTAGCCGGTGAGCAGCTGGATATCTTCAATGGCAAAAATATTCCTGGGGTCGCTCATGGCTATAAAAAGGATATTTTCTTCTTTTGCGAATGGTACTATGTGGTGCCTTTTTGTGACGGTTTTCGGGATGAGTTTTATAACATCTGAATCCAGTTCAACTTCAGAAAGGTCTACAGCTTTTATTTCCCATTCCTGCGAGAGCGTGCGCAGGAGAGTAGTTTTATCAAGTAATTTCTGGTTTACAAGGATTTGCTGTACGGGTACTCCGCTTTTTTTGGATTCCTCTTCTGCTTTGTTCAGTTTATCTTCAGGAAGCAGTTTGGCATCCCGTATAATTTCTGTAACGGTTTTTCTCTTTGAAAATACTGTCATGTTTTTAATATACAAAAAAAGGTATTGTTTTGTCAATTGGTCGCATCGC